>NZ_JBMVFV010000127.1:0-10958 GCF_049538395.1 Micromonospora sp. AB353
GGGTCTCCTGACCCTCCAGCGCTGATCCGGACGATCGAGGAGAGAGAGGTGCGATGAGAAGGCACCAGACGACCCGTACCGCGGTGTTGTCGGCCGGGGCCGTCCTGCTGGCGTCGACCGCGGTGGCCGCGGCGCTGCCGGCCGGTGCGGCGGCCGCCGGCTGCGCGGTCACCTACGCCGTGTCGTCGCAGTGGCAGGGCGGCTTCGGCGCGAACGTCACGGTCACCAACCTCGGTGACCCGGTCAACGGCTGGACGCTCACCTGGTCCTACGCCGCCGGCCAGACCGTCACCCAGGCGTGGAACGCCACGGTGACCCAGAGCGGAGCGGCGGTCAGCGCCCGCAACGTCGACTACAACGGATCCATCCCCACCAACGGCACCACGTCGTTCGGCTTCAACGGGGCCTGGACCAGCAGCAACCCCGCACCGACGAGCTTCGCGCTCAACGGCGTGACCTGCACCGGTGGCACGACGACACCGACCACGTCGCCGTCCACCTCCCCGACGAGTTCGCCGACCACCTCACCCAGCAGCCCCCCACCCACCGGGGCGGCGGACATCACCGTCAACACCGCCAGCCGCTACCAGACCATCGACGGGTTCGGCGCCGCCGTGTCGATCTGGGGCGGCGCCTGGTCGACGGCCGAGACGCAGACGCTCGTCGGTCTCGGCCCCAACCAGCTCGGCCTGTCCATCGTGCGTACCGGCATCTCGCCGGTGTCCGGCGAGTGGGGCACCCAGGTCAGCGCGCTGCGCACGGCGAAGTCGTACGGGTCGAACGTGAAGATCATGGCGTCGCCGTGGACCGCCCCGGCGGCCTGGAAGACGAACAACAGCCGGATCAACGGCGGCAAGCTGCGCACCGACTACTACGACGACTACGCCGGCCACCTCAACAGCTACGTCCAGTACATGCGCAACCAGGGCGTGACGATCGACGTCACGTCCGTGCAGAACGAGCCGGACTGGCACCCGGACTACGACTCGATGGACTGGAGCGGCACCGAACTCCAGACCTTCGTGCGGGAGCAGGGTGCCAAGGTGCAAAACACCAAGCTGATGGTCGCCGAGGCGGTGAACCTGAACTACGGCTACACCGACCCGACGCTCAACGACGCGGCGGCCCGCAACAACATCGGCTACATCGGCGGGCACCTGTACGGCACCGAGGCGTCCGGCCGGCTGAAGCCGTACACGCTGGCGCAGCAGTACAACAAGCCGGTGTGGATGACCGAATGGAACCTGCACGAGGCCGACGGTGGCGGCTCCAACATCTGGGGCAACCCGGCCAACGCGGCGGCCTGGAACGAGACGCTCGACGACATCATGCGCACCGTGCACAAGTCGATGGAGTCGAACTGGAGCGCGTACGTCTGGTGGTACGGCAAGCGCTACTACTCGTTCATCGGTGACGGCGAGTCCGCGTACGGCACCGTGGCCGGCGCGCCGCTCAAGCGGGGGTACGCGTTCTCGCAGTACGCGAAGTACGTGCGGCCCGGCTACCAGCGGGTCGCCCTGACCAAGAGCTCGAAGGCGTCGCCGCTGGAGGTGACCGCCTACTCCGGCGACGGGAAGGTCACGCTGGTGATCCTCAACCGGTCGACCAGCGCGGTGAACAACGCGATCATCCAGGCGCCGCAGAACGTCAGCCGGGCGGAGTACGTGGCCACGTCGCAGAACGCCAGCGCGGCGAGCCAGCCGGTGGGCGTGAACGGCAACCAGGTGACGGTGAACGTCGGCGCGCGGAGCATCTCCACCGTCGTGCTCACCCTCTGACCGGGGACAGCACAAAGGGCGGGGGCGGCCGGATCGGCCGCCCCCGCTCGTGTGTGACTGCTAACTGGCGTACGTCTCGAACTCGCCGACTCTCGGCGTACCGCTGGAGCTGTTGATCTTGAAGTTGATCTTCTTCAGGGAGGTCGCACCGAAGGTGATCTGGCCGGCCCCGCTGCCGGAGGCGAGCACCGCGCCGGTGTCGTTGTTGACGAGCTGCCACGACCCGATCGAACCCGAGGTGCCGGACGGCTCACGGATGACCACGCGGGACACGGTGGTGGCCGAGCCCCACTTGATCGAGACGGTGCCGGTCGACCCGGACGGCGACCAGTACGTGCTCAGGTTGCCGTCGCGCACGTTGCCGTAGCTGGTGCCGTCGGCCTTGCTGGACCCGTCCGCGCCGGCGCCGGAGACGAGGCTCAGGTTGGTCCCGCCGGACGGCGGCGGCGTGGTCGTCCCGGGCGGCGGCGTGGTGGGCGCGGGCGTGGTCGGCCCCGGCGTGGTCGGCGCCGGCGACTGCGGCGTGCAGTTGCCGTCGGACACCCGCAGGCCCGTGTTGGCGCCCGCCGTCTGGCGCACGATGTCCGGCACGCAGCTCGCCGCGTCGAGCCGGTACGAGTAGAGGACGCTCACGGTGGTCGTCGAGGTCACGTTCGGCCCCGCCGGGTAGTTGTCGCTACCCGGCGAGGACCAGGTCACGTTGTCGAAGATGTTGCCGCTGACCTGCCAGGTGCCGCGCTCGCTGGTGTAGAACGTGCCGAGCACGTCCTTGGAGTTGCGGAAGTAGTTGTTGTCCACCTTGGCCCGCGCGCCGGCCCGGGAGTTGATGCCCGACTCGCGCAGCCCGGTGTAGTGGTTGTTGAACATGTGGGCGATGCCGCCGCGCAGCAGCGGCGTCCGGGAGTCGATGTTCTCGTACAGGTTGTGCTCGAACGTGATGTAGCCGTTGCCGCGGTCGCTCTCACTCGATCCGATCAGGCCGCCGCGACCGGAGTTGCGCAGGATGCTGTACGACAGCGTCACGTACTGGGTGTCGTCCTTCATGTCGAACAGGCCGTCGTAGCCCTCCGACTCCCCGCCGGACGCCTCCAGCGTCACGTGGTCGACCCACACGTTGCGGACGCTGCTTTCCATGCCGATCGCGTCGCCGCCGTTGGAGGTGGGCGAGCCGGACTTCTTGACGTTCCGCACCGTCACGTTCCGGATGATGATGTTGCGCGAGTCGCGGATGTGGATGCCGAGCTGGTCGAAGACGGCGCCGCTGCCCACCCCGATGATGGTGACGTTGCTGATCTGCTTCAGCTCGATCACGCCGTCCGCGGTGTTGCAGCTCGACCCGGAGACCTTGCTGGTGTTGCCGTGGTTGATGGTCCCGGTCACCTCGATGATGATCGGGGTGCTGCTGCTGGCCCGGCCGCAGAGCGCGGCGTGGATGGCGGTGCCGGTGGTGGCGCGTACCGTCTGGCCGCCCGCGCCGCCGGTGGTGCCGCCGTTCTGGGTGGCGTAGCCGGTGGCGCTTCCGGCCGCCGCCGACGCCTGCGGGGACGGCAGCACCACGGCGACGGCGATACCGACGGCGGCCGTGGCCAGAGCCGCGTGGAGTCGCAGCGCGACTGTTCTTCTCATGTCGCCTCATTCCTTTTTCGAGCATGCGGGAATTGCCGCCGAGCAGCGGCAGTCACCGAATGGGAATAATGAGGAGCAGCGACGCGATCAGGCGCGCCGCCAGCGAATGTGGTTCATCTGCGATGCCCGGCCCGCACATGAAACATCGATGTAACGCAATCGTATGAAAGCGCTTTCCAGGAAGGCAAGAGCTGGCGTTTGCAGGTTTTTTGCACTACTCCGGGCGGACGGAGGTCGAGCAGTGTCCGCGCGTCGTGGAAGGACCTGCCGCAGGGCCGGCCCGAGGCGCAGGCCGCGTACCAGAGCGGCTACAACGGCGGCCGGGACCAGTTCGGGCGCGTCGTCGGCAGCCCAGCCGGCATCGACCTCGCAGACGGCACGTTCTGGGACGGCCTGCTGCTCACCGACAACGCCTGGGTCGACGTCGCCTACCTCTGGACCGGCACCGGCACCCGGGGCCGCATCGGCAGCGGCCCGCTCAACATCCGGTCCGGCCCCAGCACCAGCAACCCCGTCGTCGGGCTGGCCGCCACCTACGCCAACGTGCCGATCGAGTGCTCGGTCACCGGCCAGTCGGTGAGCGGCCCGTACCGGACCACCAGCCAGTGGAACCGCCTCGCGTCAGGACACTTCGTCAGCCACGCGTACGTGTCCAGCGTGACCGGCACGATCGCGGCCTGCTGAGGACGGCCCGCCCGGGGCGTGCGCCGGCACCGCGCCGCCCCGGGTGCGCTGGATGAGCACGACGCAGGCCAGCACCGCGCCCGCCACCACGAGCGCGCCGGGCGTGACCGCCTCACCGAGCAGCACCGCCGACCAGATCAGCGTGAGCACCGGCTGGACGAGCTGGATCTGCCCCACCTTGGCGATGCCGCCCCGGGCCAGCCCGGCGTACCAGGCGAAGAAGCCGAGGAACATCGACACCACTGTGAGGTAGCCGAACCCGGTCCAGGCGGCGGCGCCGCCCTGCGGTGGGTGGACGAGTGCGGCCACCACCGTGACCGGCACGGTGACCGGGAGCGACAGCAGCAACGCCCAGCAGATCGTCCGGGCGCCGCCGAGGTCGCGGGCCAGCCGGCCGCCCTCGGCGTACCCGAGCCCGCAGAGCACCACGGCGGCGAGCAGGAACAGATCGGCGGCCGACAGCGCGCCGCGCATCGAGCCGCTCGCGGCGAGGAACGCGAGCACCAGCGCCAGGCCGGCGGCGCCGGCGATCCAGAACAGCGGCGGTGGCCGTTCACCGGCGCGCAGCACCGCGAACACGGCGGTCATGGCGGGCAGCACGGTGACGACCACGGCGCCGTGCGCTGACGTCTGCGTGGTGAGCGCCAGCGAGGTGAACAGGGGGAAGCCGACCACGACGCCGAGCGCGACGATCGTCAGCCGTCGCCACTGGTCCGGGGTGGGGCGCCGCGCGCCGGTCAGCCGTAGGTAGGCCCACGCGAGCAAGGCTGCGCCGACGGCCCGTCCGAACGCCACGAACCACGGGTCCAGTGTGTGCACCGCGACGCGGGTGGCCGGCAGCGACATGCTGAAGGCCAGGACGCCCAGCGCGCCGAGGGCGATCCCGGCGCCCGGTCTCACCGTTACCGTGGTCGGGGCAGTAGCGCTACTCTGTGCCGTCATGAATGATGGTAGCGCTATCGACCGTGTGGTCCGGCATCTGGGTGCGCTGGCGGCCGACGCCGCCCCCGGCACACGGCTGCCGTCGGTACGGGAGCTGACCGCGCACCATCACGTCTCCCCCGTGACGGTCGCCGA
Organism: Micromonospora sp. AB353; assembly: GCF_049538395.1. Lineage (NCBI taxonomy): Bacteria > Bacillati > Actinomycetota > Actinomycetes > Micromonosporales > Micromonosporaceae > Micromonospora > Micromonospora sp. AB353. The sequence continues at coordinate 5,166 of NZ_JBMVFV010000127.1, forward strand.
GGCGACCCGGCGGCTCGTCGCGGACGGGCTGGTCGAGACACGTCCGGGCCGCGGCGCGTACGTGGCGGCCCGCCGAGCCGACCCACCGCGGGCGGACCTGTCGTGGCAGACAGTCGCGCTCGGCTCGCGGCGGGGCGGCGAGGAGGAGATGCAGGCGCTGCTGGCGCTACCGCCGTCGGGCGCGATCCCGCTGACCGGCGGCTACCTGGACCCCGATCTCCAGCCGGCCGCCGCGCTCGGTGCGGCTCTCGCCCGTGCGGCCCGGCAACCGGCGGCGTGGCAGCGCGGCCCGGTCGAGGGACGCGCCGACCTGCGCGCCTGGTTCGCCCGCGAGGCGGGTGGCGGCCTGCGCGCCGAGGACATGGTGATCTGCCCGGGCGGGCAGGCGGCGCTCTCCTCCACGCTGCGGGCGCTCACCGTCCCCGGCGACACGATCCTTGTCGAGTCCCCCACCTACCTGGGCGCGCTCGCCGCCGCGCGGGCCGCCGGGCTGCGGGTGGTGCCCGTCCCGGCCGACACCGACGGGGTACGCCCCGACCAGCTCGCCGCCGCGTTCGCCCGTACCGGCGCCCGCCTGTTCTACTGCCAGCCCCTGTACGCCAACCCGCACGGCGCGACCCTGTCCGCCGCCCGGCGTGGCGAGGTGGCGGAGGCGGTGCGCGAGGCCGGGGCGTTCCTGGTCGAGGACGACTACGCCCGCGACCTCACCATCGACGGCGAGGCCCCGCCGCCGCTGGCCGCCGACGACTCGAACGGACACGTCGTCTACCTGCGCTCGCTCACCAAGTCCACGGCGCCCGGCCTGCGCATCGCCGCGATCGGCGCGCGGGGACCGGCCGGAGCGCGACTGCGCGCCGCCCGTCTGCTCGACGACCTCTTCGTCGCCGGGCCGCTGCAACAGGCCACAGTCGAATTCCTCACCGCGCCGGCCTGGGACCGGCACCGCCGCAGCCTGCGCGTACAGCTGCGGGCCCGCCGGGAGGCGCTGCTCGCCGCACTGGACCGGCACCTGCCGTCGCTGGCACCGCGCGACGTCCCGCGCGGTGGGCTGCACCTGTGGGTACGCCTGCCCGACGGCACCGACGACGTGGCGGTGACCGCGGCGGCCGCGGCGGCGGGGGTGACCGTCTTCCCCGGCCGCCCCTGGTACGCGGCAGAACCTCCCGCCCCGCACCTGCGCCTGACGTACGCCGCCGCCCCGCCCGAGCAGATGGACGAGGCCATCCGCCGCCTGTCCACCGCCCTCCCCCACTGACCGCGGCAACCCACGCCCACCCCGCCGCCGATCTTGGACTTGTGGTGCCTCATCTTGTCGGCTTCGCCCCGCTATCAGAGGTGCCACAACTCCAAGATCGCCGCGCCGCCTCCACCCCGCCCCGCCCCGCCCCGCCCCGCGATCTTGCAGTTTGGTGCCCCTCATACCAGGAGTGATCCGGCATCGCAGGGGCCGAAAGTGCAAGATCACGGGGGTGGGAGGGGGCGTGGCGGGGGGTCAGTTGCGGGTGATGGTGAAGGTCGTCGTGGTGTTCTTGATGTCCTGGGCGTTGTCGGTCAGGCGGAGGTTGGTGAAGGTCGCCGCGCCGACCGCCGGGCCCTGACCCGCCTCGGGCATCTCGTTGACCCAGATGCCGAAGCCGGACTTCGCGTCGAACGCGTCACCGCTGCGCCGCGCCCCCGAGATCGACACGTTCGTCAGCACCGTGTCTGTGATCGGGTTCTCCGGCTGGCTGCCGGTGTACTTGGTCTGGAACATGATCCCCGAGTACGTCGGATCGACGATGTCCACGTCGGTCACCCGGATGCCACGGAACTCCTTCGACGCGGAGAACAACCACATCGCCGGGAACGTCTGCGCGCCCCAGAAGTGCCCACCCGAGCGGATCAGCGAGATGTTCTCGAACCGGGTGGGCGGGCTGGCGCCGAACCCGACGAACGGGTAGCCGAAGTCCAGCGAGCTGATCGTGATGCCGGAGTACGTGAGCTGGTCGGCGATGTACAGGTTGCGGAACACGTTGTCGTAGCCGCCGTACACCGCCAGGCCCGCCGCCCGCCAGGTGAGCGTGGCGGTCAGGTTCTCGAACACGTTGCCGTGGTTGCCGCCGGAGCCGCCCTGGTCGGTGGCGGAGAACAACGCGAACGCGTCGTCGCCGTTGGACCGGCCCTCCGAGTTGGTGACCAGGTTGTTCGTGCTGCCGTTCGTCATGTTCACGGCGTCGGCGAAGGTGTTGCGGAACCGGCTGTCCCTGATGGTCAGGCCGTCCACGCTCACCCCCCAGTACGCGCAGACGGTGTGCTCCACCCAGACGCTGTCGAGCGTCAGGTCGTCCACGTCCTTCAGTTCGCCCCACACCTTGCCGGGACCGTCGATCCGGTTGGTGTAGTTGCCGAAGAACGCCAGGTGGGCGAACGTCGACCCGCTGGCCGAGGACTCCACCCGGAAACCGGCGTCGGTGTTCTGCTGGTTGCGCGGCGTCTGGAAGCGGGTGAACCACATGCCGGCGCCGACGACCTTCACCGCCTTGCCGTACACCTGGAACTTCTGCGCCGTCTCGTACGTGCCGGCGGGCAGGTAGACGCCGACCAGGGTGCCGGTGGTGTCCATCCGGACCGCGTCGAGCGCGTTCTGCACGTCGGCGTGGCTGAACCCGGTGGGCACCTTGTAGCGGGCCGGGTCGGGATTGGCGCGCGGCGACACCAGCTCGGTGTCGACGAAGTCGATCGCGTACGTGGTGGTGTTCGCCGGGTCCTTCTGGAGCCGGATCCGGCTGCCGACCGGGACCGTGGTGTCGAGCAGGACGTTCGCCTCGTCGTACAGGTGCCGGGGCGCGCCCGCGCTCGGCGAGTCGCTCGGACCGGCCTCCGCGCCGTAGAGCCAGATGTGCTTGGAGGTGAGGCTCATCGGCTTGTGCAGCACCCCGTTGACGTAGACGTTGAGCGTCGAGTCGATCCCGCCGCCGCCCGGGGCGTCCGGGATGGAGAAGCGGGCGACCAGGGCGTTCGCGGCCGAGCGGGTGGTCCACTCGACGTACGCGCCGGTGGTGTTGAGCGTGACCGCACGGCGTCCGGACGCCTCCCCGGCCAGGTTCCCGATCGTGCGGTTCGGGCCGATCACCTGCGCGCCGCCGCCGGTCGTACCGTCCTCGGCCTCGTACGCGTCGTACGGCAGGTTGGCCCCGCGACCGACGAACAGCGACCGGTCGCTGGTGTTGTTCTGCCGCTTCACAGGCAGTTCGTTGGCGTCGTCGGCGAGCACCACCCGCACCGTGTACCGGCCGTTGGCGGCGGTCCAGGTGCCGAGCGACACCGGGCCGGCGGTGGCGCCGGCGGCGATCGTGCCGCTGTACGAGCCGGTGAGCGTGCGGACCACCGCGCCGGACTGGTCGCGCACCGTCAGCGTGACGCCGTGCGCGCCGCTCGCCGACGCGATGGTGCCCTGATTGCGCAGCGTCACCGCGAAGGAGACGGTGGCGCCGGCGCTCGGCGTGCCGGGTGACCAGGTGACGGCGGAGGCGACCAGGTCGGAGCTGGCGACCGGGCTGACGGTCAGCGGGGTCGGGCTGGTGGAGGAGTTGTTCGCCTCGTTCTGCTCGATCACCGCGTTCGACTCGTCGACTGTCGCGGTGAGCGGGTAGCTGCCGGCGTCGCGTACGCCGATGCCCGCCGAGACGGTGCTCGACGCCCCTGCGGCGAGCGCGCCGACGGCGGCGGTGCCGACCTTCGTCGTACCCAGGTAGAGGGTGACGGCGGTGGCGGCGGAGGCCGCGGTGCCGGCGTTGCGCACGGTGGCGGACAGCGTGATCGCGTCGGTCTCCACCGGCGCGGACGGCGACGCGGTGACGGCCGTGACGGTGAGGTCCGGGTTCGGTGCCGGGACGCCGATGACCTGGAGTTCGGCGACCTGGCCGTTGGAGGAGCCGGAGTTCGCGGTGAACTGGAGCCGGACATCAGCGGCGGTCGCGGAGACCGGGACGGTCACCGTGTTGGCGCTGGCCGGGTTGAAGGAGTACGTGGCGGAGCCGACCAGGCTGGTGAACCCGGACGCGGACTGCTCCCGGCCGAGCACCTGGAACGTCTGGGTGCGCGCGCCCCACGCCGGGTCCGGGTTGAGCTTCACCACGACGGCGCTGATGCTCGCGTTGGCGCCGAGCGCGACGGTGAGCGTGCTCGGGTACGCGCCGGGCGCGCCCTCCCAGTACGTGGCGACGTCGTTGTCGACGGCGTTGGCGGCGGCGAACACGTGCACCATCGACGACGCGGTAGCCGGTTTGCCGGCCGCCAGGTTCGTGCCGCCGGTGCCGCTGCCGGTGCGGGTGACGGTGTTGCTGTTCGCGGACACGTTCCCGGCGGCGTCGCGGGCCCGCACGTGGTACGAGACGGTGGCGCTGTCCGGCTGGCTGTCGGTCCAGGTCAGCGTGGACCCGCTCACTGTGGTGCGCAGCGTGCCGTTGGCGTACACCTCGTAGCCGGTGACGCCCACGTTGTCCGTGGACGCGGTCCAGGTCAGCCGGATCTGCCCGCTCGCCGGCTGCGTGTAGGCGAGGTTGCCGGGCGCGGTGGGCGCGACGGTGTCCCCGGTGTTGCCGGTGCGGGTGACCGTGGTGCTGTTCGCCGACACGTTCCCGGCCGCGTCCCGCGCCCGCACGTAGTAGGAGACGGTGGTCCCGGCGGGCTGGGTGTCGGTGTACGTCAGCGTGGTGCCGCCGACGCTCGTGCGCAGCACGCCGTTGGCGTACACGTCGTAGCCGGTGACGCCGACGTTGTCGGTGGACGCGGTCCAGGTCAGCCGCACCTGGTCGGTGGCGGGCTCGGTGAACGCGAGGTTGCCCGGCGCGCTCGGCGCCTGGGTGTCGCCGGTGACCGGGCCGTAGACCTCCAGCTCGCCGAGCTGCCCGGCGGGCCAGGCGCTGTTCGCGGTGAACAGCAGCCGCACGTACCGGGTGGACGCGGTGGGCACTGTCACAGTCACCGTGTTGCCGCCGCCCGGGTCGAACGCGTACGACGCGGACCCGACGAGCGTGCCGAACGCCGAACCGTTCGTGCTGCCCTGCACGGTGATCGTCTGGGTGCGCGCGCCCCAGCCGGACGGCAGCCGCAGCACCAGCCGGTTGACGCTGGTGGCGGCGCCCAGGTCGGCCTGGATCCACTGCGGGAACGCGTTGTTCGGGCTCTCCCAGTAGGTTGCCGCGTTGCCGTCGACGGCGTTGCCCGCGCCGTACACGTCGGCGTGGCCGCTCTCGGTCATGGTCCGGCCGAGCGCGAGGTTGGTCGAGGAGGTGGCCGTGCCGTACACCTCCAGCTCGGCGAGCTGAGCGGCGGCCCAGCCGGTGTTCGCGGTGATCACGACCCGCAGGTAGCGGGCGTCGGTGGCGGTGAAGCCGAGCGTCACTGTGTTGGCGGCGGCCGGGCTGAACGTGCGGGCGCCGGACGCGACGACAGTGGTGAAGCCGCTGCCGTCGGCGCTCGCCTGCACGGACAGCGTCTGGTTGCGGGCCTCCCAGGCGGCCGGGAGCTTCAGCACGACCTGGTCGACGGCGCGGCTGGTGCCGAGGTCGACCTGCGCCCACTGGGGCAGCGCGCCGCTGCTCTCCCAGTAGCTGCCCTGGTTGCCGTCGGTCAGGTTGGCCGCGACGTAGGGGCCGTTGACGCTGCTGGCGGTGGCGGTGCGTCCGGCGGCGAGGTTCGGGCCGCCGGCGGCGAGGGCCGGTGGGGCGGGGGCCGCGGTGACGACCAGGCCGACCGCGGCGAGCACCGCGACGATTCCGGTACGGAGTCTGGACATGGTGGATGGACACC
>NZ_JBMVFV010000128.1:0-10561 GCF_049538395.1 Micromonospora sp. AB353
CCAGCGCCTCGCGGACCGGCCGGCCCAGCGCGCCGGTCCGGCCGCGCGCCTCGTGCCGGCAGAAGTACGCCAGCTCGCAGGCAGCCAGGCAGTCCGGTGCGTAACGGGCGGGCACACGGTGCAGCGCGGCGGCGAGCGTGGCCGGATCGGCCGCCGGGTCGACGGTGAACCCGGCCGGTACGGCGGCGAGCAGCTCCTCCACCCGGGCCATCCGGGCCAGCTGGCGGCGCAGCACCAGCAGTTGCCGGCGCACGTCGAGCAGGCTGGCCACCGGCTGGTTGGCGAAGTCGCGCGGGCAGACCAGCACCACCTCGTGCGACACCAGCTCCGGGTCGCGCCCCTCGGCGGCGAGCAGCTCGCGCAGCGCCAGTACGTAGACGGCGGACTGGATCGCGGCGGCGGCCACCTTCCCCGGGTCGGCCTGCCCGTCGATCACCGGAAACGACTTGATCTCCACGACGTGGAACCGGCCGTCCAGCCGGGCGGCCACCAGGTCCGGTTCCAGGTGCACCCGGGTACCCGCCACGTCCAGGCCGAGCAGCGGATGGTCGAACAGCGCCGGGCCGTCGCCGCTCGCGGTCAGCGCCACCCGCGACCGTTCCGGCCGGTCGTCGTCGGCACCGAGGTCGGTCCAGGTGGCATCGGCCGGCACCGGTACGCCGAGCCGCTCCGCCACCAGACGCAGCAGTTCCGCCCCGCCGTCGGCCTTGACCTGGGCCTCGAACGCGTTGCCCCGGGTGATCGCGAAGCGGGACTGGCCGAACCTCGCCGGGAAGCCGAGCCGCTCGGCGAGCGCCGGCTTGTCCGCGCCGGCGCTGTCCAGCACGGCGCGGCGGGTGCAGCCGGGGTTGCCGGTCAGCGCGGCGATGGTACGGGCGTTGTGCCGCCGGGGCGGCCCACCACCCCTGATCTGCGCCAGCCGATCTTCCACCCGATGAAGTGTAAGGAAGGGCCCCTTGTTAACGCCTCCGGTAGAGGAAGGGCCCCTTATTAACACGACCCGTCAGCGGCCGGCGGAGCGGTTCCAGGGCGAGCGGGGCGACTGCGCGCCCGCGACCCGACGGCTGCGGCGGCGGTGCCGGCGCCCGGGCGTGCAGGGTGGACGGGCGGCGGTGTGCACCGGCGGGGCGATCGGGGCGGCGGGCTGCCGGCCGATCAGCCAGTAGAGGAAACGGGTCACTGTCAGCCGACCGGGAGGCGCTCGGCCTCGGCGCGGGAGATGTCGTACTCGGCGCCGCAGAACGTGCACTGCTGCGCGTACCGGGTGCGCAGCGGGATCAGCGGGATGAAGAAGAGGCTGAACTTGGTGACCCGGCGGGTGATCACCTGGGCGGCCTGGTTGCCGCAGTTGCGGCAGACAGCGGTGACGACGCCGGACCGGACGACCTTGGTCCGCAGCCCGAAGATGAAGAACATCGCCCGGCATTACCCACCCGGCGCCCGTGTTAAAAGGGGCCCCCTCCTCTACCGGAGGCGTTAAGAGGGGGCCCTTCCTTACAGCCAGAGGGGCTTCCAGTTGGGCACCTCGTGGAAGCGCCGCAGCTCGGCCCACCCGGCCACGTTCCCGCTCCACGCCGCGTACGGCGGGTTGCCCTCGTCGAAGCCGGACTGCACGAACGTCAGCTTCGTCCTGCCGTCGGACTCCTCCAGTTCCCAGGAGGTCACGCCGACCGGTCCCCAGTCCACGGACAGCGCCCGCCCCGGCGTCACGTCGAACACCTTCGCGGCCTGACCGGCGTCGAGGCCGCCCATCGCGTACCGACCGCCCTCCCAGGGCTCGACGCCGATCGGGTAGCCGAACCAGGCGGTGACCTGTTCGGAGTCGGTGAGCGACGTCCACACCTTGTCCATCGGGGCGTCGATGACCATCTCGCCGCGCATGTCGGCGGAGGTGAAGTCGGTACGCGGCAGCAGCGGCCGGCCGTCCAGGTGGTCGTTGAGGTGGGCGATCGCCAGGTACCAGAACGTCTGGAGCACGCCCCGGATGCTGCTGCCGCTCATCGCCTCCGCGTAGTCGAAGTGACTCTGCCGCAGCGTGAGTATCGTGCCGTCGCCGTCGGGCTCCAGCTCGAACTCGGTGGTGGTCTCGACCCCGTCGAGCGTCCACGCGAAGCGCAGCGTCCGGTCGTCGACGTGCAGCAGCCGCTGGTGTGGCGCGTCACCGTCGGGCGTGTAGCGGCCCCAGAACTCGTACCGCCGGGGCAGCTCGACCTCGGCGTGCTCGGCCAGCCAGACGCGCAGCTCGGCGGGGTCGGTCAGGGCCCGGCGGACTGTGGCCACCGGCGCGGCGAGGCGGGCGCGGATCGTCATCGGCTCAGTCATGCGTGTCGCCTTTCGGGTAGCAGGCCACGGCGAGCTTGAAGGCGTCTCCCTCGGCGCCGCCGTAGCGCGTGAACAGGTCCTGCAGCGTGGTCTGCAGGTCGTGCAGGAACTCCTGCCGCCGCTCGGCGGGCACCCGGATCTCGCCGGAGACGCCGATGGACGGCAGTTCGGGGGCGGCGCGGTCGAGGGCGGCGATGTCGGCCTGGACCTCTTCCATGAGGTCGAGCAGGTAGCCCAGGCTCAGCTCGTCGCGGGCCCGACGGGTGCCGCCGATGCGGCCGACGAGGCGGGGCGAGAGCCAGTACGACCGGGCGACGGCCTGGTAGATGCCCTCGGTGATGCCGCGCACCTGCCGCTGCGCCACCTGCTCGGCCAGCCCGGCCGCGACGAGCTGCTTGACGTGGTAGTAGACGCGCTGCGGCGTCTGCTCCAGCCGGGCCGCGACCTCGGTGCAGGTGCGGGGCTCGGCCAGTTGCCGCAGCACCTCGATGCGCTGCGGCTTGAGCAGGACTTCGGCCTGCTCGCGCTGTTCCAGGTACAGGACGTCTCTCATGGCAAAATCAGTTTGTACGTACAAAACTTCTTTGTCAATGGCTTCGACGAAAGGCCGCGCGGACCGCGCGGCCTTTCGTCGGTACGACCGGGTCAGGGCGTCCAGTCCGGACGCAGCGGGTACCCGTTCACCCCTTCCGGGCCGTTGTGCGTGGCGAGCACGTGGTGCAACTGGATGCCGTTGCGCTCGAACGCCAGCCGGGAGCCGGCCATGTAGAGGCCCCACACCTTCGCGGTGCCCGGCCCGACCTCGCCGACGCAGAAGTCCCAGTGCTCGACCAGGTTGCGGCACCAGCCGGCGAGCGTCAGCGCGTAGTGCTGGCGCAGGTTCTCCTCGTGGTGCACCTCGAACCCGGCGTCGTGGATCTCGCTGATCAGCCGGCCCGGACCGGCCAGCTCGCCGTCCGGGAAGACGTACCTGTCGATGAACGCGCCGGAGCGGTGCGGCGCCCGGTTGTCGGCCCGGGTGATGCAGTGGTTGAGCAGCCGCCCGCCGGGCTTGAGCCGGGAGCGCAGCGCGCCGAAGTAGGCCGGGTAGTTGCGCACGCCGATGTGCTCGGTCAGCCCGATCGAGGAGATCGCGTCGAACTGTTCACGCGGCGCGTCCCGGTAGTCCAGGTGGCGCACCTCGGCCAGCTCGCTCAGCCCCTCCCGCTCGATCGCTGCCTGCGCCCACTCGGCCTGCGCCTTCGACAGCGTCACACCGAGCGCCTTGACGCCGTACTCGCGGGCCGCGTGCCGGACCATGCCGCCCCAGCCGCAGCCGACGTCCAGCAGCCGCATCCCCGGCTTGAGCGCCAGCTTGCCGGCGACCAGGTCGTACTTGTTCCGCTGCGCCTCCTCCAGCGTGTCGCCGGGGCTGCGGAACACCGCGCAGGTGTACGTCATGGACGGCCCGAGCACCTTCTCGTAGAAGGCGTTCGACACGTCGTAGTGGTGCGAGATCGCGCTGCTGTCCCGGGTACGCGAGTGACGCAGCCCGGTCATCAGCCGCCGCCAGCGCGGGGCCGCCTCCTGCGGCGGGGGCGGCGGCGGGCGCAGCCGCTCCCAGCCCAGGCCCCGGACCAGCGCGAGCGCCTCGCTCATCGCCGGTACCCGCAGCGGCACCTCGTCCTTGATGACCCGCAGCGCCTCGTACGGGTCGCCCGGGTGCACCCCCTCCAGCCCCAGGTCGCCGCTGACGTAGGCCCGAGCCATGCCCAGGTCGCCCGGCGCGGTGAGCAGGTAGGACAGGCCCCGCTCGGTGCGGATCGCCAGGGTGATCCCGGCGTCGGCCGGGCCCACCTCGCTGCCGTCGTAGCCGGTGACCCGGACGGGCAGGTCGCCGGTGGTGACCGCGCGGACCACGTCCGCGACTGTGGGTCCGGTACGCCGCCCGCCCGCCGGCGGGCCGGCCGGGGCGCTCGCCGCCCCCGGTGTTCGGTCGGTCAGACTCATGCTCGGGTTACCGCCTTCTCGTACAGTCCGGTGAGTCGGTGGTCCGGGTCGTAGCGGTCCTTCACGGCACGCCAGGTGTCCCCGCCGTAGAGGCGGTCGAACTCGCCCCGGTCGTAGTACGCGTCGGAGTAGAGCGACTTGTGGCCGCCCACCTCCGACACCATGCGCTCGATCTGGCGGTTGACGTCGCCGTCGGCGGCGCCCGCCGCGATGGGCACGCTCCCCCAGAAGCCGATGTTCACATACGTTTCGCCCGGTTGGAGCGGATATAGCGGCCACGCCTTCGCCGACCCGGGACCGGACGGCTCCCGCAACCGCAGCGGGCACAGCCACACCGGCGTCATGCCCACGTTCGCGGCGAACCAGCGCAGGAACTCGGGCGTGCGGTCCAGCGGGACCTCCACGTCCTGCACCACCCGCTCGCGGGCCGGACGGCCCCGCCACCTGTCGACCCGGGCGGCCACCTGGTGCCGGTGCTCCAGCCGCACGATCCGGTGGTAGACGTCGCTGCGCCGGTAGCGCCGCGGCCACAGCCGCCGCACCACCGGGTGCTGCACCCCGAACGCCGCCGAACACCAGAACCAGTCGGTGTCCCAGCGCCAGAGATAGTCGTACGCGGTGAGCGTGTCCCGGGTGCGCCGGCGCAGCGAGCGGTAGTAGATCTCCTGACCGGTGTAGTCGGACGGGCCGTCGTCGGCCTCGTCGGTGAACGCACCGAGCACGAGGTACGCCTCGCCGGGGCTGAACATCACCCCGTCCATGGCGTCGACCGGCTCGCCGCCCCAGGCGCCCTTGGCGACCACCTCGCCGATCGCGTCGACCAGTTCCTCCAGCCGGGTGAACCGAATGTTGCGCAGCGACACGTACCGGCGGACCGGTTGCAGCTCGATGCGCAGCCGGGTCGCGTAGCCGAGGCTGCCCAGCGAGTTCGGGAAGGCGCGGTGCAGGTCGGCGTGCTCACCCTGCGGCCGGGTCGTGACGATCTCGCCCGCGCCGGTGAGGACGTCCATCTCCCACACCGACTCGTGCGGCAGGCCGTTGCGGAAGGAGGTGGACTCGATGCCCAGCCCGGTCACCGCGCCGCCCAGCGTGATGGTGCGCAACTGCGGCACGACGAGCGGCATCAGGCCGTGCGGCAGTGTCGCGTCGACCAGATCCTCGTACGTGCACATGCCCTGCACGTCGGCGGTGCGGGCCGCCGGGTCCACGGCGAGCACCCCGGTCAGGCCGCTCACGTCCAGGCCGGGCGTACGCGGCGCGGAGCGGGGCCGGAACAGGTTCGAGGTCTGCTTGGCCAGCCGTACGGGTTCCCCGGCGGGCACCGCGGCGTAGGAGCGCCGCAGCGTGTCCACCGCCCGTTCATGATCACGGACAGCGTGCATGAGATCACCTTACGCTCGGGTACGACAATTCGTGGGATGTCCACGGTGGCCTTTCGGCGACTCGCCGACGACGCGCGCGTTACCGTGACCGCCATGCCGAATCCCGCGCTGACCGCTCTCGACGACGCCGGCCTGCCGTACCGGGTGATCCGCCACGGCCCGGTCGCGAGCCTCGCCGAGGCGGCGGCGGCGCGCGGCGTCGAGGTGCCCGACGTGGTCAAGACGATCGTGGTCCGCCGCGGCGAGGGCGACCTGCTGTTCGTGCTCACGCCCGGCGGCCGGGTGATCTCCTGGCCGAAGCTGCGCGCCCTGCTCGGGGTGAGCCGGCTGTCGATGCCCGACGCCGAGGCGGCGAAGGCCGCCACCGGGTACGCGCGCGGCACCATCACGCCGTTCGGCTCCACCACCGCCTGGCCGGTGGTCGCCGACGAGCGGCTGCGCGGCCGGGAGATCACGCTCGGCGCGGGCGAGCACGGCCTCGCCGTCGCCGTCGACGCGGACACCGCGCTGGCCGCGCTCGCCGCGACGGTGGCCGACGTGACCGATGAGGAGCCGACGCGTTGAACGGTGGCCGGTACGCGGCCACCGGCATAGCGTGGAGGACATGCCGAAAGCCGTCTGGAACGACCTCGTCGTCGCCGAGAGCGACGACACAGTGGTGGTCGAGGGCAACCACTACTTCCCCCGTACCGCGCTGCGCGACGACCTGATCCGGGAGTCCGGCACCCACACGGTCTGCCCGTGGAAGGGCACGGCCTCCTACTACACGCTCGAACACGGCGGCGCCACCAGCCCGGACGCCGTCTGGTACTACCCCGACCCCAAGCCGGAGGCGGAGATGGTCCGCGACCGGGTGGCGTTCTGGAAGGACGTCCGGGTCGTCGACTGAGTCACCGTGCCGCCGGGGCGACTGGCACCCGGCGGCCCCGGTGGGTCACCATGCTCCCATGGCCGACCCGCACTCCGACCCGTCCGGCACCGTCTACGGCGGCGCCCGCCGCACCCGGCGCGCCCGGGGCGTCCGGCTGCCCCAGGACCCGCTGATGCGGGTCGCGCTGGGCGTCGGCGTGGCGGGCGTACTCCTCGGGGCCTTCTTCGCCACCGGCGTGCTCGGCGGCGGTTCCGACCGGCCGGTGGTGCCGGCGGCGGCAGTGCCCACCGCGGCGCCGAGCGAACCGAGCGCGGAACCCACGGCGGAGCCCACGCCGTCGACGTCGCCCTCCCCGAGCGCGGCGCCGACCACACCGGCCGCGCCGGTGGCCACGCCGAAGGTGCTCCGCGGCGTGCCGTCCGGGCGCTGCCTCGGCGTGACCGGTGACGAGGCCGAGGGCGCGCAGGCCGCGCTCGCCGACTGCACCGGCGGGCCGGAGCAGCAGTGGGTGGTCACGCCGGTCACCAACGACACCTACCTGCTCGTCAACGCGGCGAGCAGCAAGTGCCTGGACGTCAACGAGGCCAAGACCGACGACGGCGCGGACGTGCAGCAGTGGTCCTGCAACGGGCAGGCCAACCAGCAGTGGCGGTTCCAGCAGGCCGGTGACGGCGCGGCGCTGCTCGTGGCGGTGCACAGCGGCAAGTGCGCGCAGGTCGACGACGCGGGCACCGAGCCCGGCCGCGAACTGGAGCAGGCGCCGTGCAGCGGCGCACCCGAGCAGCAGTGGGCGGCCGGCTGACCGGCCGGCCCCGGTGACGCTGACCGGCCGGCCCCGGTAGCGCCGGCCCGTCAGCCCCGGTAGCTCCAGGCCCGCCGGCCCGCGACCGCCGGCAGCGCGAACGCGGGCTCGTCGGCGGGACGGCGCCGCAGCAGCAGCGACAACCCGGCCGCACCGACCGACAGCGCACCCGCCACGTACCAGGCCAGCGCGTAGTCGCCGAGCCGGTCCCGGACCAGACCGGCCCCGGTGGCCGCGAGCGCGGCGCCGAACTGGTGCGCGGCGAACACCCAGCCGAACACCACGGCGCCGGACGCGCCGAACCACTCCCGGCACAGCGCCACCGTCGGCGGGACCGTCGCCACCCAGTCCAGCCCGTAGAAGACGATGAAGACGAGCATGCTCGGTTCCGCAGTACCGGCGAACAGGCTCGGCAGCACCAGCAGCGACGCCCCGCGCAACGCGTAGTAGGCGCCGAGCAGCAGCCGGGCGTCCACCCGGTCGGTGAGCCAGCCGGACGCGATCGAGCCTGCGATGTCGAAGAGCCCGACCACGGCGAGCAGCCCGGCCGCTGTGGTCTCCGGCATGCCGTGGTCGTGGGCGGCCGGCACGAAGTGCGTACCGACCAGGCCGTTCGTCGTCGCGCCGCAGATCGCGAAACCGCCGGCGAGCAGCCAGAACGGCCGCGTCCGCGCGGCGGCGGCGAACGCGCCGACCGCCCGCGCCGCGGCGCCGCCCTCCGGCCGCGCCGGCGGCACGACCTCGGTCGCGCCGTAGGCGGGCCGCCCCAGGTCCGCCGGATGCTCCCGCAACAACCACACCACAAGGGGTACGACCGCCAGCGCGGCCCCGGCGACGACGAGTGCCGCCGTGCGCCAGCCGTGGTCGCGGACCAGCACCGCGAGCAGCGGAAGGAAGACGAGCTGCCCGGCCGCGCCCCCGGCGGTGAGCACACCCGTCACCAGGCCCCGCCGCTTGACGAACCAGCGCCCCGTCACCGTCGCCACGAACGCCAGCGCCATCGAGCCGGTGCCCAGCCCGACGAGGACGCCCCAGCACAGCAGGAGCTGCCAGCTCTGGGTCATACCCACGGTCAGGCCACTGCCGGCGGCCACCAGCACCAGCGCGCCGGCCACCACCCGGCGGATGCCGAAGCGGTCCATCAACGCGGCGGCGAACGGCGCGGTGAGGCCGTACAGCAGCAGGTTGACCGAGACGGCGGCGGAGATGGTCGCCAGCGGCCAGCCGAACTCGGCGTGCAGCGGGTGCAGCAGCACGCCCGGGGTGGCGCGGAAGCCTGCGGCGCCGACGAGCGCGACGAAGGCGACGGCGGCGACGAGCCAGGCCGGGTGCAGGCGGGATCGGGTCACCTACCGAGTCTCGGGCCGGGTGGTGCCCGCCACGAGTGGCCGGAAAGCCATCGTGCGCAATAATCGGGCCATGTCCGTACCGCACCGGGTCGCCGTCCTCGCCCTCGACGGCGTGGTGGCGCTCGACCTCGGCACCCCCGCCCAGGTCCTCGGCGCCGCCCGCGCCGACGACAGCACCCCGCTGTACGCGGTGGCGACCTGCACGCCCGGCGGGCTGCCGATACGCAGCAGCGCCGGTTTCCAGGTCCTCCCCGATCACGGCCTGGAACTGCTGGAGCGCGCCGACACGGTGATCGTCCCCGGCATCCACTCCGGCACACCGCTGCACGACGGCACGATCGACGCCGAGGTGGCCCAGGCGCTGCGGGCCGCGTACGACAGGGGCACCCGTGTCATGTCCATCTGCACCGGCGCGTTCGTGCTCGCCGCCGCCGGCCTGCTCGACGGCCGCCCGGCCACCACGCACTGGGCGTACGCGTCGCGCTTCCGCCGCCTGCACCCCGGCGTACCGCTCGACCCCGACGTGCTCTTCGTCGACGACGGCCGCGTGCTCACCTCGGCCGGGGTGGCCGCCGGCATCGACCTGTGCCTGCACGTCGTCCGCACCGACCACGGCAGCGCGGTCGCCAACCGGGCCGCCCGGCGCTGCGTGGTGCCGCCGTGGCGCGACGGTGGGCAGGCCCAGTACATCGAGCGGCCCGTGCCCCGTGGCGCCGACAACGGCACCGCCGCCACCCGCGAGTGGGCGCGGCAGCGGCTGCACGAGCCGGTGTCGCTGCGCGAGATGGCGGCGCACGCACGAATGAGCGTCCGTACGTTCACCAGGCACTTCCGCTCAGAAACCGGGCTCAGCCCGGCGCAGTGGCTGCTCCAGCAGCGCACCGAGCACGCCCGGGTGCTGTTGGAGACGACTGATCTGAGCGTGGACCGGATCGCCCGGAACGCGGGTTTCGGCACCACCGCCGCGCTGCGCCAGCACTTCCACACCCGGGTCGGCGTATCCCCCACCGCCTACCGCCGCACGTTCCGCCCGTCTCCTGCCCCGCGTTCCGCCCCGCGCTCCACTCTCGTTGATCTTGGAGTTGTGGCGCCTGGAAGGCCGGGCATGCCGGAGTTGTCCACTGCCACAACTGCATGATCGACGGTTCGGGCGGCTCGGCGGTTCGGGCGGCTCAGGCGAGGTGGGGCTGGCGGCGCAGGGCGCGGAGCTGGGCGAGGTGCAGCGGCAGGTGCACACGGATGTGCAGGTCCAGTGCCCTGCCCCAGGGCAGCGAGTCGTCCACGTCCAGGTCGAAGCCCTCGCGCAGCACCGTGTCCACTGGTGTCTCCGCCGCCGGGCCGAGCCGCTCGGCCAGCGCGCACAGCTTCTGGCTGGTGGCCCGGAACAACGCGGCCAGGCCGTCCAGCCCGCCGCACTCGGAGACCAGCGCGTCCAGTTGCGGACGGTGGATCGTGTCCAGGTCGTAGTAGGCGAACGGCGACCCGGCCAGCACCGCCTCCGTCGCCTCGCTCATCAGCTCGTCGTTGGCGGCGAGGTGCGCGACGATCTGCTCGGCGCTCAACTGCCCGTCGGGCGGTGGGCCGAACCCGCCCGCGTCGATCTCCGCGAACAACTCCTCGTACGCCTGCCGCAGTGCCGGGGCGTCCACCTCGTCCATGCCCCGCATCCAACCCTCGCAGCCGCTGGGGCCACCCCGGCTACCGGGCGCGGTTCACCCGGACGCGTGAAGGCCGGCACCCTCGTCGGGGTGCCGGCCTTCACTGCGGGTGTTACTTGTTCCAGTGCTGGGCGACGAGGTCGGCGGCCTGCTGCTCCCACTGGGCGTAGTGGTCCGGGTAAGCACTG
>NZ_JBMVFV010000129.1:0-10550 GCF_049538395.1 Micromonospora sp. AB353
CGGCGTGTCGCGCCGCCAACTTCATGATCGACGCGCTGGGCCGGGCCGGGCCGGGTGGGGTGGGGGTCAGGCGGGAGTGGGGGTGGGGCGCAGGAGGCGGGCGCCGAGCAGCATCAGGACGGCGGCCAGGAGCATCGCCGTGGCCGCCGTCAGCCACATCGCCGGGTAGCCCGCCGCGCCTGCCAGCGCGCCCAGGCCGAGCGGACCGAGGCAGCCGCCCGCGTACACGCCGGTCTGGGTGATCGAGGTGGCGGCGGCCGGGGCCTGCGGGTGGAGCCGGACCACGGCGAAGTTCATCAGCCCCGGCCAGGCCCAGCCGAGACCGAAGCCGAGCACCACGCCCGCTACCAGCGGCGCCGAGCCGGCCACCGCGAGCAGGATCAGGCCGACCGAGCCGGTCAGCAGCATCCCGGCGATCAGCCCGACGTGCCCGCTGGTTCGCCGGTCGGCCAGCCAGCCGACGCCGACCCGGGCGAGCACGCACACCACGCTGCCCAGCGTCAGTGTCAGGCCGGCCAGGCCGGGGGAGAGGCCCCGCGCCGCCGCCGAGTCGACCAGGAACGTGCCGAGGGCGTTCGCCGCGGCGGCCGCCAGCGTCGCGGCCAGCCCGATCACCACGAGCGGGCCGGTGCCGCCCGGACGGCGACCGGAGGCGGTGCGGGCCCGCCGATCCCCTCCGGCGCGGGGTACGGCCGGCAGCACGGCGAGCGCGGCCACCGCGGCGGCCACGAAGGCCCAGCGCCAGCCGGCGGTGAGCGCGACAGTGGGCACCGCCAGACCGGCCAGCAGCGTGGCGGCCGGTACGGCGGCCTGCTTCACGCCGAACGACAGGCCCTGCCGGTGGGCGGGTACGTGCTCGGCCAGCGCGGCGTTGCTGGCGAGCTGCCCGAGGGCGTTTGCGGCGGCGCTGAGGGCCAGCAGGGCCACCAGGACCGGGTACGACCGGGCCAGCCCCGCCACCGCCAGCAGTGAGGCGGCGGAGAGCAGGATGGCGGCCCGGGCGACCGGAGCCGAACCGAAGCGCTCGACCAGGGCGCCGGAGGGCACCGAGGCGAGCGCGCTCACCCCGAAGTAGATCGAGACGGCCAGGCCCAGCCCGGCCGGGCTGAAGCGGAGTTCGCCGGCGAGCTGGACGGCGAGACCACCGACCAGGAAGACGGGCAGGACGCACACGATCGTGGTGAGGGTGGCGCCGGCGCCGACCGTGACGGCGTGCCGGGACGCCGGAGGGGCGGCTCGCGAAACTGTTTCAGTCATCGCGAGCACACCTTACGCCCGGACGTTTTGGCTGCTCATCGTGTCCGTCGACACACTGTCTGTGTCCGGTCTTCTGGCATCCTCCATCCGAACAGGCATTTCGCACTCGGCCGGTTTTTCATATGGTGTAAGTCCCCGGCGGCGGAGGTGGTTGTGCGCGACCCCTTGGCGGAACCTTCGGACCTGATCCGCAGCGTGTCCCGCGCGCTTCGAGTGCTCGAGTCGGTCGGCCGTGCGCCGAGAGGGCTCACCGTGAAGCAGATCGCCCGGCGCTGCGAGCTGACCGTCGCCACCACGTACCACCTGGTGCGCACGCTTGCGTACGAGGGCTACGTGATCCGGCGCGAGGACGGGACGTACATCGTGGGGTTGGAGGTGGCCGACCGCTACCGCGAGCTGGTCACCGCGTTCCGGGGGCCGCCGGCGGTCGGTGAGGCGCTGCGCCGCGCGGCGTCGGACACCGGCTGGAGCCACTACCTCGGCCGTTTCGTCGGCGGGCAGGTGGCGGTGACCGCGTCCGCCGAGGGGCCGCGCTCGCCCTACATGGAAGACCTGGTGCCGGGCTTCGACGAGGGCGCGCACGCCACCGCGCTGGGCAAGAGCCTGCTCGCCACGCTCACCACCGAACAGCGCTTCCGCTACCTGCGCGAGTACGGCATGCGCCCGTTCACCACGGCCACCCTCACCACGGTCGAGGCGTTCGAGGCGGACCTGGCCGCCGGTGACCGGCGCGGCATGCAGCTGGAGCTGGGGCAGTTCCGGCAGGGCGTGGCGTGCGCCGCGGTGCTCGTCAACCCGGACAAGGACATCGAGCGCCGGGTGGTGCTGGCGTGCGCGCTGCCCGCGGGCGAGATGATGACCTCGGCCCGGGTGGTCCGCGCCAAGCTGCTCACCGCCGCGCGCGCCATCGCCGACGGCATCGCCACCGAGAACTGACCCGCCGCGCGGGCCGATCGCCTGCGGATCGCCTCGGAGGACTGACGAGGGGCCGCCGACCTGGTGGGTCGGCGGCCCCTCGCGGGGCGGTCCAGCGCCGGACCGCCCCCGGGGTGGGTCAGCTACCGACCGGGCCGCCGTCGAGGCGCCAGGTGACCACCACGCCGGGCTTGGCGAAGTCGCCGTCCGGCCAGGTGGAGGCGGGGTTCTCCACCGACGCGCCGGTGACCTCACCCGGGTGCTGCACGGCCACGAAGACCGAGCGGTTGTCGCCGGTGATGAACGGGCCGCAGGTCTCCGCGCCGAGCGGCACGGTGAGGAACTGCTTCAGGTGGCCCCGCTCCGGACCCTCGACGGCGGTGGCGAACAGGCCGTCGTTGCTGCCCAGCGCGTTGCCGTCGGTCGAGATCCACAGGTTGCCGGTGGCGTCGAAGGCGACGTTGTCCGGGCAGGAGATCGGCGAGACCTTGGTCTTGTCGTACCCGGCGAAGTAGGTCGAGGCGTCGGCCGGATCGCCGCAGACGATCGGCAGCGACCAGGCGAAGGTCTCGGCGGTGTTGTCGCCGCGGTCCTCGACCAGCTCCAGGATCTGCCCGTGCCTGTTGCTGTTGCGCGGGTTCGCCTCGTCGGCGGGCGCCTTGCCGGCCTTGCCACGGTCGCTGTTGTTCGTCAGCGCCACGTAGACCTTGCCGGTGAGCAGGCTCGGCTCGACGTCCTCGGGGCGGTCCATCTTGGTCGCGCCGACCTTGTCCCCGGCCAGGCGGGTGAAGGTGAGCACGTCGGCGGCGGTCATGCCGTCGACGTACGAGCGGTTGCCGCTGACCAGCTTGATCCAGCGGCCCCGGCCGCCGAACCCGCCGTCGGCCGGGAGCGTGCCGGAACCGTCGATCTCGGCGGCCGGGCTGTCGCCCTCGATCTTCGCCACGTAGAGCGTGCCGGACTCCAGCAGCGTCAGGTTGTGCCGCCGCGCCACCGAGGACTGCCCCGGCATGAACTTCTTGTCCGAGACGAACTTGTAGAGGTAGTCGAAGCGCTCGTCGTCGCCCATGTACGCGACCACCCGGCCGTTGCGGGCCACGATGACGTTCGCGCCCTCGTGCTTGAACCGGCCCAGCGCGGTGTGCTTGCGCGGCTTGGCCTGCGGGTCGAACGGGTCGATCTCGACGACCCAGCCGAACCGGTTCGCCTCGTTGGGGTGCTTGGCCAGGTCGAAGCGCTCGTCCGCCCGCTCCCACTTGCGGCTGCCGCTGGGGTGGCGCACGTCGGTCGGGATGCCGTACCGGGCCAGCTTGGGCTTCTGCTCCTCCGGCGCGCCGTCGCCGCCGACGAAGTACTGGTTGAAGTTCTCCTCGCCGGAGAGCACTGTGCCCCACGGGGTGACGCCACCGGCGCAGTTGTTGAGCGTGCCGATCACCGTCCGGCCCTTCGGGTCGGCGGCGGTACGCAGCCACGCCGAGCCGGCGGCCGGGCCGGTCAGCTCGAACTTGGTGGCCAGCGCCGTGACCCGGCGGTTGTACTCGCGCCGGCCGCGCCGTACCGGCCGCCACTGCCCGGTGTTCTCCACCCGCTCCAGCTCGACCACTGACATGCCGTGCGCGGCCATCGCCACCCGTACCTGCTCCACGGTGAGCGCGTCCTGGCTGGTGAAGCCGGGGAACATCAGGTCCTCGTTCGTGTACTCGTGGTTGACCACGAGCAGCGCGCGCCGCCTGTCGATCGGCAGCACGCCGACGAAGTCGTTGTTGTAGCCGAACTGCTTGGACTGGGCGGCGGCGGTCTGCCGGCCCAGACTGAACGCAGGCGCGCCGGGCACGACCTCGTCACCCCAGCGGATCACGACGGAGTGGTCGTACCCGTTGGGGACCACGAGGGTGTCGAGCTTGTTCGGCGGGATCGGCTTGAACGTCAGCGCGCCGCTGCCAGGGCGGCCCGCGCCGGCGGGCGCCACCTCGCCGCCGGCGGGAACCGGCGGTGCGGCGGGTGCGGCGGCGGCCGGCGCGGCGCCGGCCAGCGCACCCGCGGCGGCACCGCCGAAGCCGAGCACCAGCGCGCCGACCGCGCCGGCCCGGACCACGCCGCGCCGGGAGATCTCGGTGTCGACCACATCGCCGAAGTACGGGTTGTCGGTCGGGTTCGGCACCGGGTGGTCACACGCGTTGCCGCACCGGTACAGACAGGTCATCGCGTCGCGGCTGCCGTGGCGGGTGCCACCCAGCAGCGGAAGCAGGCGAGGCCGGTCGCTCATGAGGTGGAGCCTCCTGATCTCAACGTCGGAAGGCGCGCGGGTGATCGGCTCGCGCGCTCACCCGCCGGACGCTGCCAGGGCACGGTGAGCGGCGATCGGCCCGGACCTGAACCGGACGTGAACAGCTCCGCGTTGACCTGCGGATGAACCGTTCGGCGTCACGGCACGTATGGAAGGGCGAACGCATCGCCGGTTTCCCCGCCGCCGGAAGCGAGGTACCGCCATCAGCGACCACGACGCCCAACTGCTGCGCGCGCTGCACGACGAGCATGCCGACGCGCTGTACGCGCACGCCCTGCGGCTCGTCAACGGCGATCGGCCCCGGGCCGAGGACCTGGTGCAGGAGACGCTGCTGCGCGCCTGGCGGCACCCCGAGTCGCTGGACCCGCGGCGCGGCTCGGTGCGCGCCTGGCTGTTCACCACCGCGCGGAACCTGGCGATCGACGCCTGGCGGCGGCGCTCCGCCCGCGTCGGCGAGGTGTACACGGACGAACTGCCCGAGACCGCGGAGACGGTCGACGAGACGGAGCGTGCGGTGGAGGCGTGGACCGTCGCCGAGGCGCTCAACCGGCTCAGCCCGACCCATCGGGAAGTGCTGGTCGAGTGCTTCTACCAGGGGCGTTCGGTGGCGGAGGCGGCGGCGCGGCTGGGCGTTCCACCGGGGACGGTGAAGTCGCGTACCCACTACGCGCTGCGCTCACTACGGTTGGCGCTGGCCGAGATGGGGGTGACCGGGTGACAGGCTGCGAGTTCGCGCACGACGACGGGGCGTACGTGCTCGGTGCCCTCGCTCCGGCCGACCGGGTGGCCTACGAGCGGCACCTGGCCGGGTGCGCGCAGTGCCGGGAGGCGGTGGCGGAGATCGCCGTGCTGCCCGGCCTGCTGGGGCGGCTCGACCCGGCCGGGCTGGAGCAGTTCCTGGAGGTCGGGCCGGAGACGTCGCGGGTGCCGGCGCTGCTCGACGCCGCGCGCGAGCGCAAGCGCCGCGAGCGGTCCCGCTCCCGCCGACGGTACGCGCTGACAGCGCTCGCCGCCGCCGCGCTCGCGGTGCTGGCGGGCGTCGGGGTGGGACTCGTGCAGTCGCCGGCCGAGCCGACGAAGTCGCCGGTGGCGCTGGCCTCGATGCGGCCGGTGGCCGGGACGGTGCCGGTGCACGCCGAGGTGGGGCTGACCGAGACGCCGTGGGGCACCGAGGTCACCATGCACTGCGGGTACGACAGGCGGGCCGGGCACCGGGAGGCGTACACGTTCCGGCTGGTGGCGCACGGCCCGGACGGCGCGACGGAGCAGATCGGCTCGTGGCTCGCCGCTCCCGGTGACGACCTGCGCTTCTCCGGCGTCACCCGCTTCACCAAGGGTGAGTTGGTCCGCCTGGAACTCCTCCGAGGCGCTGATTCCCCCGTCCTGGCCTACGACCTCCGCTGACCCTCCACCTTTCCGTTGATCTTGCACTTTCGGCCCTCGGTGCGGATGGTTCGTCCCTTTCGCCGGGGCGGACAGTGCCAGATCAACGAGAGGGGGCGGGGGCGGGGGTGGTCGGGGTGCGGGCGGCTACGCGGGTGCGGTGGGAGTGGCGCAGGGCGTCGGCGGTGAAGACCACCAGGGCGAGCCAGACCAGGGCGAAGCCGGCCAGCCGGGCCGGCGGCATCGGCTCGTGGAAGATCAGCACGCCGCAGCCGAGCTGAAGGATCGGCGCGAGGTACTGCAGCATGCCGACAGTGGACAGCGGTAGCCGGTTCGCCGCCCCGGCGAACAGCAGCAGCGGGATCGCGGTGGCGGCCCCGGCCAGCACCAGCAGCGCGGTGTGCCCGGCCGACACGTGCCCGAACGTCGAGTCGCCGCGCGCCGACAGCCACCCCAGGTACGCCATCGCGGGCAGCGCCAGCACCGCCGACTCGACGAACAGCCCTTCCGTGGCGGGCAGCGCGAGCCGTTTCTTGACCAGCCCGTATCCGGCGAAGCTGAACGCCAGGGTGAGCGCCAGCCAGGGCAGACGGCCGTAGTCGACGGTGAGCACCGCGACCGCGAGCGCGCCGACGCCGAGTGCCGCCCACTGCGCCCGGCGCAGCCGTTCGCGCAGCACGAGCACGCCGAACAGCACCGACACCAGCGGGTTGATGAAGTAGCCGAGCGCCGTCTCCACCACCCGGTCGGAGTTCACGCCGTAGATGTACGTACCCCAGTTGACGGCGATCAGCGCGGCGGCGAGCCCGATGCCGGCGAGCGCCCGCGGCCGCCGGGCCAGCTTGCGCAGGAAGCCGGCGTGCCGCGTGGCGGCCAGCAGCAACGCCACGAACGCCACCGACCAGAGGATCCGGTGCGCGAGGATCTCCACCGGCCCGGCCGGGCGCAGCAGCTTCAGGTAGATCGGGAAGAAACCCCAGATCAGGTACGCGCCGACGCCGTAGAGGTAGCCGAGCCGGAGCTGGTTCACCGCTCCACCGTAAGTGGTGGATCCTTATCTTGGTCCTTATCGGTGATCGGCGTCACCCGCTGATCCAACTCCATCCACCGATCCGCGGCGACCGGCTTGAAGCCGATCTTCGCGTAGACCCCGTGCGCATCGAGCGTGGCGAGCAGGATCCGGCGTACGCCCAGCTCGTGCAGGTGGTCGCGGACCGCACCGGTCAGCCAGGTGCCCAGCCCGCTACCCCGCTCGGCCGGGTCCACGTACACGTCGCACAGCCAGGCGAACGTAACCCCGTCGGTGACCACCCGGGCGACGGCGACCTGCCGGCCGTCACCCGGCCGGTAGACGCCGAAACCGATCGAGCCGGCGAACGCGTGCGCGACAGTCTCCCGCTCCCGTCCCAGCGCCCAGTACGCGTCGGTGGAGAGCCAGACGTGCACCCGGTCCAGGTCGATCCGGGCCGGGTCGGTGCTGATCTCGTAGCCGTCCGCGCGGGTCACTGTGAACACGCGGCCGAGGCTAGTACCACCGCCCCGCCCTCTCGCCAGCCAATTCCCTGCTACTGGCCTGGTGAGCCCGGCCGGCCGCCGTGGCGACCGGCCGGGGCCCGGCGTCAGTCGCGGTCGAGGACGGCGCCGAGGATCCAGGTGACGATGCCGACGAACAGTGCGCCCAGCACCGCCTCCGGCCAGAACCCGTCCACGTGGAAGGGCAGCCCGGCCTCACCGGCGATCCAGCTGGTGAGCAGGAAGAGCAGGCCGTTCACCACGAGCGCGATCAGGCCGAGGGTCAGCAGGTAGAAGCCGCACCCCACGGTCTTGATGATCGGCTGGAGCACCGCGTTCACCACACCGAAGATGACCGCGACGAGCACCAGCGTGATCACCGTCTCGGTGGCCGAGTCGGAGTCGAGCGAGATGCCCGGGATGAGCAGGGTGGCGAGCCAGAACGCCACCGCCGTCGAGCCCACACGAATCAGAAGACCCTTCAGGAAATCCATGGCCGGGATCGTGCCACGGACGTACCACCAGGGAAAGCAGCGTGGGCCTCAGCGTCGCGCCGGGCGACCGACCAGTTGCGACTCGACGGGAGTGGGCGAGAGCAGCGCCCAGCGCAGGGCCCGCCGGTTGACCACCGCCACCATGTCGTCCCGGATCCGGGTCAGCCACTCCGCGGAGCCGCCCAGCCCCAGCGCCGCGCCCGCCAGCGCGGCTTCGTCCGGGTCGAGCGGCTGGAGGATCGCCAGGTCCGCGCGGGCCAGCGCCTGCGTGTCGGCCGGGGTCAGCTCGTCGCGGACCACCAGGACCGACTGCCAGGCGGTGGCCGGGCCGGCCTCCGGCGGCACCGGGCCGGCGTCCACCACCACCAGCAGCGGGTGCAGCGGCGAACCGGGCGCGCCGCCGGCCGGACGACCGGGCGGAAGCAGCGGTACGCCCCCACCGAGCGTCCCGACACCCCGTACGAACGGCTCCCAGAACCGGGGACGGCCGGTCTGCACCACCACGCGCGCGCCGAGCGCCAGCGCCCGCAGCACGAGCAGTTGCGCCGCGGCGACGCCGCCGACGAGCAGCACCCGGGTCGTGGCCGGGCGGAACAGGCGGACGGTGAGCGCGGCACCGTGCCGGTTCGCGCCCACCATCAGGCCGGCGGTGGCAGGGGGCAGGTCCAGCGCGGGCGGAGGTGAACCGGCCGGGGACGCGGCCCCGCCGGTAATCGCCAGCGGCAGCGTGGCGGCCAGCCCGGCCAGGTGCTCACCGTCGAGCCGGCGCAGGTCGCCGCCGACGTCACCGGCGACCCGGCGCAGCGTGCGTTCCACGGTCGACAGCTCGGCCGCGCTCCCGGCCGCCACCCGTACCGCCAGTTCGGCCGGGACCGGCGTCGCGCCGACGCGCGGACCGGCGGTGAGTGCGACGGTGGTGGCGGTGGCCGGCAGCGCGAGCAGCCGTCCCACCAGCCCGCGCGCCGCCTCGCCGCGTGGATCCGGCCACCGGCGCAGACGCCAGGTGGCCTGCGCCAAGCCACCGACGGTGAGCAGCGGCCAGGTCTCCCGCACCGGGGCGCCGGCCTCGTGGTGGGCCAGTTCGGCGATCACCCGCAGCGCCGCGTCGCCGCCCAGCGGCCGTGCGGTGAGCGGGCCCAGCCGGCGGACGAGCCGCCGCAGGGTGCCGGACAGCGCCCGCAGCAGATCCTCGTCCGGCCAGCCGTCGGCGCGCAGCACCTGGACGGCCAGCACCACCCGGGTCCGCCCGGCCACCCGGCCGTCGGTGAGCTGGCGGTACGACGTACCCGCCGGGCCACCCGCGACGGCGGGCGCGGGTGCGGGCGACGCCGAGAACACCAGCTGCAACCGGACCGCGGGGGCGTCCGGGCCGGCCGGGGGAAGCAGGTCGAACGGCGTGGGCAGCTCGGGCGCGTGGTCGCCGAGCAGGTCGTCCGGGTCGCCCAGCTCCAGCAGCGCGGTCAGGCCGGCGGCGTCGTGCACCACTGCCGCGCCGCCGGACGCCTCCGTCGCGCCGACCACCGCGCCCGGCCGGAGCAACTCCAGCAGCGCCGCCGGCTCGGCCGCCGCCGGCAGGGCGCGGCGCCGGGTCAGGTACGCGGCGGCGGTGACGAGCCACTCGTGCAGCCAGCGGCCACGCACCCGCACCCAGGCGGCCGGCAGCAGCAGGGCCGCCGCCAGCAGCGAGACGGCCGTCGGTACGACACCTCGCCCGGCGGCCGCCACCAGCACCGCCACCGCGACCTGGGTCGCCACGATCTGACCGGCGCGCAGCCGCGCTGACGGCCGGCTCGTCCACTGTGGTGCCCGGACCGGTACGGACGCGGGCCGCTCCGACGTACTGGCGGTCACCGCACCTCCTCGCCGGGCCTCGGCGTGACGCTGCCGTGGCTCATCGTAGTGGGCGAGTTGTCCACAGGGGAGCCCGAAGGGGTAGCAGAACCGAAGTCGGACGGCTACCGTCAGCGACGAAATCGTCGAGTTGCGTGTCCGCCGCCGCCGGGCTTCCCCTTCACCGGCCCCGGACCCCCGCCGACGAGTCCACGGTGGTCACACGGTGGCCAGCCACGACCGAGGAGACGAGGTGACGTCCGGGATGTCCCAGACCCAGGCAGAAGCCGCGGTGATGCAGCAGACCGCCGCGAAGTTCGAGCAGGTCGACCAGTCGCTCCAGACCATGCTCAGCGGCCTGATGGCCGAGCTGGAGGTGCTGCAGCAGGCATGGCGGGGCGCCGGTGGGCGCTCGTTCGCGCAGGTCAAGCAGCAGTGGGCGCAGGATCAGGCCGCCCTCCAGCGGGCGCTGCGCGAGACCGCCACCGCGATCCGCAGCGCCGGCCGCCACTACGACGCCTCCGACACCGAGGCCGCCGGCCGGGTGGCGGGCACCAACCGCGGCATCCAGCTGCCTCTCTGACAACCGGAAGGATCGAACTCATGGAGCACGGTGTGCTGGTCGTCAACTTCGCCGCCCTGCAACAGGCGGGCGCCGACATCCAACGGGCGCTGTCCACCCTGGAGAGCCAGCTCGGTCAGCTCGAACGCGACGCCGCCCCGCTGGTGGCGAGCTGGAACGGCGAGGCCCGCGAGGCATACGAGGTGCGGCAGTCCCGGTGGCGGGCCGCCTCGCAGGACCTCCAGGCGATGCTGCGCGACATCAAGCTCGCCGTGGAGGACTCCGCGGCCGACTACCTCGACACCGAGAA
>NZ_JBMVFV010000130.1:0-10303 GCF_049538395.1 Micromonospora sp. AB353
GCGTCGGTGGTGGCGGGGCTGGACTGGCAGCCGCCGCGGATCCCGATCGTGTCGAACGTGACCGGCGCGGTCGCGGACGCCGCGGAGATCACCGAGCCCGGCTACTGGGTGCGGCACGTGCGCCAGCCCGTGCGCTTCGCCGACGCGGTGCGCACCCTCCACCAGCAGGACGTCACCCAGTTCCTGGAGGTCGGCCCCGACGCCGTACTCACCGCCATGGCGCAGGACTGCGTCGAGACGGCCGGCGAAGTCCGGTTCACCGCCACGATGCGCGCCGGGCACTCCGAGGCCGACACGCTGCGCACCGCCCTCGCCGAGCGGTACGTCACCGGCGACCACGTCGACTGGACCGGATACCTCGCCGCCCTCGACGGGTCCGGCCCCGAGCGGGCAGCCGAGGCGCGCCCCCGCGTCATCGCCCTGCCCACGTACGCCTTCGACCAGCAGCGCTACTGGCTCAACGCCAGCGCGGGGGTCGAGACGGTGCCCGGGCTCGGTGTCCGCCCCGTCGACCACGCGCTGCTCGGCGCCGCCGTACGCGTCGCCGACGACGACGTACGGGTCTTCGGCACCGAACTCTCCGTACTGACACACCCGTGGCTCGCCGACCACGTCGTCTGGGACTCGGTGGTGGTGCCCGGCGCCGCCCTGGTCGAGATGGTCCTGCACGCGGGCGCGCAGGTCGGCTGCGACACCCTCGACGAACTGACCCTCCAGGCCCCGCTGGCGCTCGCCGAGGACGGCACCCGGGCGGTGCAGGTGAAGCTGGGCGCGGTGGACGAGGACGGTCGCCGGACGGTCACCATCCACTCCCGCGCCGCCGCCGACCCGGACGGCGAGTGGGACCGCCACGCGGCGGGCGTCCTCGCCCCCGCCGTACCGCAGCCCGACCGGTCCGATCCGGCGCCGTGGCCGCCCAGCGCCGCCACCGCCGTCGCGGTCGACGGGATCTACACCGAGCTGTCCCGTCTGGGCGTCGAATACGGCCCCCTCTTCCGTGGCCTGCGCGCCGTCTGGCGCACCGGCGACGAGGTGTGCGCCGAGGTGGCGGTGCCCGACGGCACCGAGGTCGCCGGCTTCGGCCTGCATCCCGCCCTGCTGGACGCTGCGCTGCACGTCGTCGGCCTGCTCGACTCCGACGCGGAGGATGCCTCCGGCGTACGCCTGCCCTTCGCCTGGACCGGCGTCACGCTCTCGGCGGTCGGCGCGACCGCGCTGCGGGTACGCGCCCGGCGCAGCGGCGGCGGCGTGGCCCTGACCCTGACCGACCCGGCCGGCGCCCCCGTCGCCCGGATCGACTCCCTGGTCTCCCGCCCCGTCACCGCCGGCCAGGTGCGCGGCGGTGACTCCGCAGCCGACCCGCTGTACGCCCTCAACTGGCAGAGCGTGCGGCCGGGTACCCCGGCGACCGTCCGGGTGGTGCTCCTCGGCGACGCGCCGTCCGACCTGTCCGAGATCGCCAGGTACAGGCTCGCCGAGCTGGCGGAGGCGGTCGACTCCGGCCGGATCGACCCGGAACTGGTGCTGCTCGCCGCGTACACCGACGACGAGGACGCCCCGGTTCCCGCCGCGACGCGGACCCGGCTCACGGCGGTGCTGGCCGCCGTCCAGGGCTGGCTCGCCGACGATCGGCTGGCGGAGCGGCGGCTGGTCGTCCTGACCCGCGGGGCCGTCGCCGCCGGCGGCACCTGTCGTACGGGCGACCTGCCCGGCGCGGCCGTCTGGGGCCTGCTGCGCTCGGCCCAGGCGGAGCACCCCGACCGCTTCGTGCTCGTGGACCTCGACGAGGCGCGGCAGCCGGAGTCCTGCACTGTGGACCTGGTGGCCCGTGCGGTCGCCACCGGCGAACCCCAACTGGCGGTCCGGGACGAGCAGGTGCTGACGCCCCGGCTCGCGCCAGCCGTCCTCGACCCGGCGCCGGCCGCCGCCCTCGAACCCGACGGGACGGTCCTGGTCACCGGAGCCACCGGCGCCCTCGGCGGTCTGCTGGCCCGGCACCTGGTCAGTACGCACAAGGTGCGCCACCTGCTGCTGGTCAGCCGCCGCGGAACCGACGCCCCCGGCGCGGCGGAGCTGCTCGCCGAGCTGACCGCGCTGGGTGCGCAGGCCCGCCTGGTCGCCGCCGACGTGGCGGACCGGGACCGCCTGGCCGCGGTGCTGGCCGACGTTCCCGCCGAGCACCCGCTCACCGGCGTGGTGCACGCCGCCGGCGTCCTCGACGACACGGTGATCTCGGCGCTGACCCCCGGCCGGCTGTCAGCCGTGCTCTCCGCCAAGGCCGACGCCGCCTGGCACCTGCACGAGCTGACCCGATCGCGGCCGCTGGCGATGTTCGTCCTCTTCTCGTCGGTCGCCGGTGTCCTCGGCGGTCCCGGGCAGGGCAACTACGCCGCCGCGAACGCGTTCCTCGACGGCCTCGCCGGGCACCGGCATGCCTGCGGCCTCGCCGCCACGTCCCTGTCCTGGGGCCTCTGGGCCGCGGACAGCGGGATGACTGGCGCACTCGACGCCGCCGGGCGGCAGCGGATGAGCCGCAACGGCCTCAGCCCGCTCGGCACCGGCCAGGCGCTGCGCCTCTTCGACAACGGCCTGCACGGTGGACGCCCCCACCTGGTGCCGGCGTTGCTCGACCTCGCCGCGCTACGCCGCCAGGCCGACGCCGGCCAGCTCCCGGCGCCGCTGCGCGGCCTGGTCCGGGCCCGGCGGCGCGTCGTCGAGGGCGGCGGCGACGGCGGCCCGTCCTTCGCGCAGCGCCTCGCCGGCACGCCCGAGGCCGAACGCGGCCGGCTGGTGGAGGACCTGGTCAAGGCGCAGGTCATCGAGGTGCTCGGCTACCCGCCGGCCACCGTCGTGCCGTCCGGGCAGACGTTCACCGGCCTCGGCTTCGACTCGCTGACAGCCGTGGAGCTGCGCAACCGGCTGACCGCCCTCACCGGCATCCGGCTGCCGGCGAGCCTCATCTTCGACTGCCCCACGCCCGCCGCCCTCGCCGACTTCCTGCTGGTCGACGCCGCCCCGCCGAAGCCCGAACCGGGCCTGCTCGCCGAGCTGGACCGGCTGGAGGCCGCGTTCGCCGCGACCGCGCCGGAGGAACTGGAGCGGCTGGCTGCCGACGACGAGACGCGTACCGCCGTGGCCGTCCGCCTCCGGGCGCTGGTCACCCGGTGGAGCGACACCACCGACCGGCCCGACGACGTCGGCCAGGCCCTCGACGACGCCTCGGACGACGAGCTGTTCGACTTCATCGACCAGAAGTTCGGCCGATCCTGACCACGAGTCCGCGCTTGCCCCTTAGCGACAGGTGATCAACCCGATGGCGAACGAAGCCAAGCTCCGCGAGTACCTCAAGCGCGTCACCGCTGACCTGCACGAGACCAGCGAGCGCCTGCGGGCCGTCGACGAGCAGAATCACGAGCCGATCGCGATCGTGGGGATGGGCTGCCGCTACCCGGGCGGGGTGCGGACTCCGGAGGCGCTGTGGCGGCTGGTCGAGTCCGGCGTCGACGCCGTCACACCCTTCCCGGCGGACCGGGGCTGGGACGTGGAGAGCCTCTACGACCCCGACCCGGACGCGCACGGCAAGTCGTACACCCGCGAGGGCGGCTTCCTGCACGACGCCGGCGAGTTCGACGGCGGCTTCTTCGGCATCTCGCCCCGCGAGGCGCTGGCCATGGACCCGCAGCAGCGCCTCCTGCTGGAGGTCGCCTGGGAGACGGTCGAGCGGGCCGGCATCGCCGCGGACTCGCTCAAGGGCAGCCGCACCGGCGTCTTCACCGGCGTCATGTACCACGACTACGTCTCCCGGCTCAACGGCGTGCCGCAGGAGGTCGAGGCGTTCGTCGGCACGGGCAACCACGGCAGCGTCGTCTCCGGCCGGATCGCGTACACGTTCGGCTTCGAGGGCCCGGCCGTCACCGTCGACACCGCCTGCTCGTCCTCACTGGTGGCGCTGCACCTCGCCGTGCAGGCCCTGCGTTCCGGCGAGTGCACCCTCGCGCTGGCCGGCGGCGTCACCGTCATGTCCAGCCCCGACACGTTCGTCGGCTTCAGCCGCCAGCGCGGCCTGTCCCCGGACGGGCGGTGCAAGTCCTTCGCGGCCGCCGCCGACGGCACCGGCTGGAGCGAGGGCGCCGGGTTGCTGCTGCTGGAGCGGCTCTCCGACGCGCAGCGCAACGGCCACCGGGTGCTCGCCGTGGTGCGCGGCAGCGCGGTCAACTCCGACGGCGCCTCCAACGGCCTCACCGCGCCGCACGGCCCGTCGCAGCAACGCGTGATCCGCCAGGCCCTCGCCAACGCCCGGCTCGCCCCGGCCGACGTGGACGCCGTCGAGGCCCACGGCACCGGCACCCGCCTCGGCGACCCCATCGAGGCGCAGGCCCTGCTCGCCACGTACGGCCGGGACCGGGCCGACGACCAGCCCCTGTGGCTCGGGTCGATCAAGTCGAACCTCGGGCACACCCAGGCCGCGGCCGGCGTCGCCGGCGTCATCAAGATGGTCATGGCGATGCGTCACGGCGTCCTGCCGCGCACCCTGCACGTCGACGAGCCGTCCCCGCACGTCGACTGGTCGGCCGGCGCGGTGAGCCTGCTCCGCGAGCCGCGCCCGTGGCCGCGCGCGACGAGGCCCACGCGCGCGGGCGTCTCCTCGTTCGGTGTCAGCGGCACCAACGCCCACGTCATCGTCGAGGCCGCCCCGCCCGCGCCGCAGCCGGCCACCGACGCCGTCACCGGACCCGACCCGCTGCCGTGGGTCGTCTCCGCGCGCAGCGCCGCAGCGCTCGGCGCCCAGGCCGACCGGCTGCGCTCCTGGCTCGCCGAGCACCCCGACGCCGCGCCGGCCGCCGTGGGCCGGGCCCTGGCCACCGGCCGGTCCGTCCTGGAACACCGGGCGGTGCTGCTCGGCGCCGACCGGGACGAACTGCTCGCCGGGCTCGGCGCGCTGGCCGACGGGGTTCCGGCCGCGTCCGTACGGCGCGGGGTCGCCAGTCCCACCCGCGTCGCCGTGCTCTGCACCGGCCAGGGCGCCCAGCGCGTCGGCATGGGCCAGCGGTTGTACGCCGCCTTCCCGGCCTTCGCCGACGCCTTCGACGCCGCCTGCGCGGAGCTGGACAGGCACCTCGACCGGCCGCTGCGCGGCGTGCTCGACGGCCCCGCCGACGTGCTCGACCGCACCGGGTACGCCCAGGCGGCGCTCTTCGCCGTCGAGGTCGCCGCCTACCGGCTCGTCGAGTCCTGGGGTCTCGTGCCGGACTTCGTGGCCGGGCACTCGGTCGGCGAGGTGGCCGCCGCGCACATCGCCGGCGTGCTGTCGCTGCCCGACGCCGCCCGCCTGGTGGCCGCCCGGGGCACCCTGATGCAGGCGCTGCCCACCGGTGGCGCCATGGTGTCGATCCGCGCCACCGAGGCGGAGGTCCGCGCGCACCTGGCCACCGTCGGCGGGACGCCCGGCGCCGGGCTGGCCGCCGTCAACGGCCCGGAGTCCGTCGTCGTCTCCGGCGACGAGGACGCGGTGCTGGCGGTCGCCGCACACTTCGCAGCCCTCGGCCGCAGCACCAGGCGGCTGCGGGTCAGCCACGCGTTCCACTCCGCCCGCATGGACCCGATGCTCGACGCGTTCGGCGACGTGCTCGGGCAACTGACCTTCGCCGCGCCCCGCATCCCCGTGGTCTCCACCGTGACCGGAGCGGTGCTCGACCCCGACGAGGTGTGCTCCCCGGCGTACTGGCTGCGCAACGTCCGCGACACGGTCCGCTTCGACGCCGCCGTGACCACGCTGCGTGAGCTGGGTGTCGGCGCGTACGTCGAGGTGGGCCCGGGCGGAGTGCTCTGCGCGCTCACCCAGGAGATCGTCGGCGCGGACCAGGCGGTCTGCGCCCCCGTGCTGCGCGCCGAGCACGACGAGGCGACGACCGCCCTGGCCGCCGCGGCCACCGTGTGGGCCAGGGGCGTGCCGGTGAACTGGGCGGCCCTGTTCGCCGGCCCGCCCGTGCCGGTCGACCTGCCCACGTACGCGTTCCAGCGCGAACGCTACTGGTTGCTGCCCCTGCCGCAGCCCGCCGACGTGACCGCCGCCGGGCTGACCCCGACCGGCCACCCGCTGCTCGGCGCGGTGTTCCGCTCGGCCGACGGCGACGAGGTGACGCTCACCGGCAGGTTGTCCGTGGAGACCCAGCCCTGGCTGGCCGAGCACGCCCTGCGCGACGTCGTGCTCCTGCCCGGCACCGGGTTCGTGGAGCTGGCGATGCGGGCCGGCGCGGAGGTCGGCGCCGAACGGCTCGCCGAGCTGACCCTCCAGGCGCCGCTGGTGCTGCCCGAGACCGGCGGCGTCGACGTGCAGGTCGCCGCCGAACGCACCGGCGGCGGAGCGTGGCAGCTCACCGTCCACGCCCGTCGCGCCGGCACCGACGACATCTGGGTACGGCACGCCACCGGCCTGCTCACCGAGGAGCCGGATGAGGACACGGGCGAGCTGGCGCAGTGGCCGCCGGGCGACGCCACCTCCCTGGACGTGTCGGAGCTGGCCGGGCGGGCGGCACGGGCCGGGTTCGCGTACGGCCCGGCCTTCTCCGGGCTGCGTGCCGCCTGGCGCGTCGGCGCGGATGTGTACGCCGAGGTGGCGCTGCCCGATCCGGCGGCCGGCGACGCCGGTGGGTACGGGCTGCACCCGGCGTTGCTCGATGCCGCCGTGCAGGCGGTCGGGCTGGGCATCGTCGACCCCGGCGAGGCCCGGATGCCGTTCGCCTGGTCCGACGTGACGCTGTCCGCCCACGGCGCCGACACGCTGCGGGTACGGTTGACCCCCACCGGTCCGGACACGGTGTCCATGCTGGTCGCCGACGCCACCGGGGCGCCGGTCGCCCGGGTCGGCTCCCTGGTGCTGCGGCCCCTGCCGGCGGGGGAGCTCACCGCCGGCGGGTCCGCGTGGCGGCGCTCGCTGTTCCGCCTTGACTGGCTCCGGCACCCCGTCGCCGGGGGCGCCGCCGACGGCACGACCTGGGCGGTGCTCGGCGAACGTCCCGCCCCGCTGCCGTCCGGCCCGCCCGCCGCCCGGTACGCCGACCTCGACGCGCTCCGCGACGCCGGGGTACCCGACGCCGTGCTGTACCCGGTGGCCGGCGCGACCGGCCCCGGCGCCGTCCACGACCTGCTCGCCGAGGTCCTCGCCGTGCTCCAGGGCTGGCTCGCCGCCGAGCCGCACACCGGCGACTCCCGGCTGGTGGTCCTCACCGGCGGCGCCGTCGCCGTGGATGACGACGCGGAGGTCACCGACCTGGCCGGCGCCGCCGTGTGGGGCCTGCTCCGCTCCGCCCAGGCCGAGCACCCCGGCCGCTTCCTCGTCGTCGACGTCGACGACGAGGAGAACTGCGCGGCCGTCCTCGCCGGCCTGCTGTCGGCCGACGAGCCGCAGGCGGCGGTACGCGACGGGGCGCTCCGCGTGCCCCGGCTCGTCGCCGCCCCGGAACCCGACGCGCCGGCGCCGGCGCTGGACCCGGAGGGCACGGTGCTGGTCACCGGCGGTACCGGTGCCCTCGGCGCGCTGACCGCCCGCCACCTGGTCACCCGGTACGGGGCCCGGCACCTGCTGCTGACCAGCCGGCGCGGCGCCGACGCCGACGGCGCAGCCGACCTGGTCGCCGCCCTCGCCGACCTGGGGGCCACCGCGACGGTCGAGGCGTGCGACGCCGCCGACCGGGCCGCCCTCGCCGCGCTGCTGGACCGGATCGACCCGGCGCACCCGCTGACCGGCGTGGTGCACACCGCCGGCGTGCTGGCCGACCGCACCCTGACCTCGCTCACCCCCGAGACCCTCGGCGACGTGCTGCGGCCGAAGGTGGACGCCGCCGCGAACCTGCACGAGCTGACCGCCGCCAGCCGCCTCGCACTCTTCGTCACGTACTCCTCGGCGGCGGGCGTGACGGGCAGCCCCGGCCAGGCCAACTACGCGGCGGCCAACGCCTTCCTGGACGCGCTCGCCCACCGGCGACGGGCCGCGGGCCTGCCGGCGCACTCGCTGGCCTGGGGCCCGTGGGCGGAGTCGGGCGGCGGCATGACCGCCGGCCTCGACCGCGCCGACACCGACCGGCTGGCCCGGGCCGGCGTACGGCCGCTTGCCGAGGCGGACGGCCTCGCGCTCCTCGACGCCGCCCTGCTCACCGGCCTGCCCGCGACGGTGCCGATGGCGCTGGACGGGCCGGCGCTGCGCGCTCAGGCCGAGGCGGGCACCCTGCTGTCGGTCCTGCGCGGCCTGGTCCGGGCGCCCCGGCGCCGCGCCGCGCGGTCCGGCCCGGCGGAGACCGCCGCGCTGACCGGGCGGCTCGCCGGCCTCGACCGCGAGGAGCGCGCCGCGGCCCTGCTGCGGCTCGTCCTCGACCAGGTCGCAACGGTCCTGGGGTACGCCGACGCCGCCGCCGTCGAGGCCGGGCGTCCGTTCACCGAGCTCGGTTTCGACTCGCTCACCGCCGTCGAACTGCGCAACCGGCTGGGCGCGGTCACCGGCCTGCGCCTGCCCGCGACGCTGGTCTTCGACCACCCGACCCCGCTCGCCCTCGCCGACCACCTGGACGCCGAGACCGGAACGGACGCCGGCACCCGGGCGGCTCCGGCCGCCGCCGTCGCGGCGCTCGACGAGCCGATCGCGATCGTCGGCATGAGCTGCCGCTACCCCGGCGGCGTACGCAGCCCCGAGCAACTGTGGGATCTCCTCGTCTCCGGTGGCGACGGCATCACCGGCTTCCCCGCCGACCGCGGCTGGGACGTCGACGACCTGTACGACCCGTCCGGCGCGCGCCGGGGCAGCAGCTACGCCCGCGAGGGCGGCTTCCTGGCCGACGCCGCCGACTTCGACGCCGACCTGTTCAAGATCTCGCCGCACGAGGCCCTCGCCATGGACCCGCAGCAGCGGCTGCTGCTGGAGACCTCGTGGGAGGCCATCGAGGACGCCCGGATCGACCCGCTTGCGCTGCGTGGCCGCCCCGTCGGCGTGTTCGCCGGCATGATGTACCACAACCACGCCGCAGGGCTGGCCGACGTCCCGGAGACCCTCGACGGCTACCTCGGCGTCGGCACCGCCAGCAGCGTGTTGTCGGGCCGGGTGGCGTACTCGTTCGGGTTCGAGGGGCCGGCGGTGACTGTGGACACGGCGTGTTCCTCGTCGCTTGTGGCGTTGCACCTGGCGGTGCAGGCGCTGCGGTCGGGGGAGTGTGACCTGGCGCTGGCCGGCGGCGTCACGGTGATGGCGACGCCCGAGACGTTCATCGACTTCTCCCGCCAGCGGGGCATGGCCCCCGACGGCCGGTGCAAGTCGTTCTCCGACGCGGCGGACGGCACGGGCTGGTCCGAGGGCGTCGGCGTGCTGCTGGTGCAGCGGCTGTCGGACGCGCGGCGTGACGGGCGCCGGATCCTCGCGGTCGTGCGGGGCACGGCCGTCAACCAGGACGGCGCGTCGAACGGGTTGACGGCGCCGAACGGCCCCTCGCAGCAGCGGGTGATCCGCCAGGCCCTCAAGAACGCCCGGCTGGGCGTCGCCGACGTCGACGTCGTGGAGGCGCACGGCACGGGCACGACGTTGGGCGACCCCATCGAGGCCCAGGCGCTGCTCGCCACGTACGGGCAGGACCGCGACGACCGGGACGCCCTGTTGTTGGGGTCGGTGAAGTCGAACATCGGTCACACGCAGGCCGCTGCGGGGGTGGCGGGCGTCATCAAGATGGTCTTGGCGATGCGGTACGGGGTGGTGCCGGCGTCGTTGCACGTGGATATGCCGTCCTCGCATGTGGACTGGTCGTCGGGTGCGGTGGAGTTGGTGACCGAGGCGCGCGAGTGGCCGGGTGCGGGCCGTGCACGCAGGGCTGCCGTGTCGTCGTTCGGGATCTCGGGGACGAACGCGCACGTGATTGTGGAGCAGCCGGAGCCCGAGCCCGTCCCCGAGGTCGCGGCCGAGCCGGAGCACGCCGCGGCGTCTGCCGGGGGCGCTTCCGTGGCTTTGCCGGTGCCGTGGGTGGTGTCAGGGCGTTCGGAGCGGGCTCTGGTGGGTCAGGCGTCGAGGTTGGCGTCGTTCGTGCGGGAACGGTCCGGCCTTGCGGTGGCTGATGTGTCGTGGTCGTTGGTGAGGTCGCGGGCGGCGTTGGAGTATCGGGCGGTGGTGTGGGGCTCGGACGTGGACGAGCTGGTTGCCGGGCTGTCGGCTGTTGCCGAGGGCGGGTCGGTGGTGTCGGGTGTGGTGTCGGCGGGTCGTCGGGCGGTGTTGTTCACGGGTCAGGGTTCGCAGCGTGCGGGTATGGGCCGGGAGCTGTATGAGACGTTT
>NZ_JBMVFV010000131.1:0-10105 GCF_049538395.1 Micromonospora sp. AB353
GCCGACGGACCGACCGGCGCCGCGCTGGCGCGGCACCTCGTCGCCGCGCACCGCGCCCGCCGGCTGCGGCTGCTGCACGCTGGCGCGACGCCCGCCCCGGCCCTAGCGGACCTGGCCGCCGAACTCACCGCCGCCGGTGCGGAAGCCGTTCCGCTGCCCGCCGAGCGGGCCGGCGACGAGGCGTTCGGCGCCGTCTTCCTCTGCCCGTGCGACGACGACCTGGCCGACGCCGAGGCCGCAGCCCGGCTGCTCGGCCTCGCCGCGACGCTGGACGCCGCGAGCCGGCACCCGGGGGCCGCGTTCACCGTCCTCGCGCCGTCCGCCCTCCTGCTGGGCGCCGCGAGCCGGGAACGGGCCGCCTCGGCCGTCGGCGCCCTGCACGCCCTGGCCACCCGCCGCCGGGCCGCCGGTCACCCGGCCCGGCTCGTCGGCACGACCGCGCCCGCCGAGCGCGGGCCGGCGGCGACCGGACCCGCAGCGGGCACCGCGTCGGCGGCCGTCCGTGCCGACCTCGCCGCGTTCGACGTGGCTCACGACGGCGCCGACCTGGTCGTGCTCGCCCGCCCGGCGGGCCACGCCGACGCCGCGCACCCCGCCTGGCGCGGGCCCGTGGCCGAGCCCGGCGACGCCACGGACGACCGGGACGCCGCCGAGCTGCGCCGCCGGCTGGCCGGGCTCACCACCGCCGAGGGGGACCGGCTCGTGCTCGACCTGGTCCGCGCCGCCACCGCGCAGGTGGCCGGGCTTCCCGGCCCGGCCGCGGTCCGCCCCGGCCGCGCCTTCAAGGAACTCGGCTTCACCTCGGTCGCGGCGGTTGCGTTGCGCGACCGGCTGGCCCGGGCCACCGGGGTACGGCTCTCCGCCACGGCCGCGTTCGACCGGCCCAGCCCCCAGGCCCTCGCCCGGCACCTCGCCGCCCGGCTGCGTGGTGCCGCCGCGCAGGCCGCTCCCACGACGGACCCGGCGGTGGTGCCGTCCACCGGGGACGATCCGGTGGCCGTCGTCGCCATGGCCTGCCGGCTCCCCGGCGGCGTCGCCTCCCCCGAGGAACTGTGGGAGCTGGTCGACCAGGGCCGGGAAGGGCTCACGGAGTTCCCCACGGACCGGGGCTGGGACCTGGCGAACCTGTTCTCCGACGACCCCGACCGCCCCGGCACCTCGTACGCCCGGGTGGGCGGCTTCCTCACCGGCGCCGCGGACTTCGACGCCACCCTGTTCGCGATCAGCCCGCGCGAGGCGCTCGCCATGGACCCGCAGCAGCGGCTGCTGCTGGAGACGTCCTGGGAACTGTTCGAGCGGGCCGGCATCGACCCCACCTCGCTGCGCGGCAGCGCCACGGGCGTCTTCACCGGCGTCATGCACCACGACTACGCCGCGAACCTGCGCCAGGCGCCGCCCGGCACCGAGGGCTACCTCGGCGTCGGCACCGCCGGCAGCGTCGTCTCCGGCCGGGTCGCGTACGCGCTGGGGCTGGAGGGGCCGGCTGTCACCGTCGACACGGCGTGCTCGTCGTCGCTGGTGGCGCTGCACCTGGCCGCCCAGGCGCTGCGCGCCGGGGACTGCTCGCTCGCCGTGGCCGGCGGCGTGGCGGTGATGGGCACCCCGCAGGCGTTCGTGGAGTTCAGCCGGCAGCGCGGGCTCGCCCCGGACGGCCGGTGCAAGGCGTTCGCCGACGGCGCCGACGGAACCGGCTGGTCCGAGGGCGTCGCCGTGCTGCTGCTGGAACGGCTCTCCGACGCCCGCCGGAACGGGCACCCCGTCCTCGCCGTGCTGCGCGGCTCCGCCGTCAACTCCGACGGCGCGTCCAACGGGCTGACCGCCCCCAACGGGCCCGCCCAGGAGCGGGTCATCCGCCGGGCGCTGGACGCGGCCGGGCTCTCCACCGCCGACGTGGACGCCGTCGAGGCGCACGGCACCGGCACGTCCCTCGGCGACCCGATCGAGGCGCAGGCGCTGCTCGCCACGTACGGGGTGGGCCGCGGTGACGCCGAACCGCTGCGGCTTGGCTCGCTGAAGTCCAACCTCGGCCACACCCAGGCCGCCGCCGGGGCCGCCGGGGTGATCAAGATGGTGCTCGCGATGCGGCACGGGACACTGCCGCGCACCCTGCACGTGGACGCCCCGACGTCCGAGGTGGACTGGTCCGCCGGCGCGGTCGAGGTGCTCACCGAGGCCCGCCCGTGGCCCGACGTACGCCGGCCCCGCCGGGCCGGCGTCTCGTCGTTCGGCATCAGCGGCACCAACGCCCACGTCATCGTCGAGGCCCCCGTCGATCCGCCGACCGCCGCCGGGGACGCCGCCCCGCAGCCGCCGCCCGCCACCGCGGCAGCGCGGCCGCCGACCGGCACCGCTCGGCCGCCCGTACCGTGGCTGCTCGCGGCTGCCTCCGGCGAGGCGCTCCGCGACCAGGCGGCCCGCCTGCTGGCCTGGCTCGACGGGCCGGGGGCGCACGCCGACCCGGCCGACGCCGGGCACGCCCTCGCCACCACCCGCGCCGCTCTCGAACACCGGGCCGTGGTGCTGGTGGGCGACGCGGAGTCCGCCCGGACGGGTCTCGGCGCGCTGGCCCACGGCGGACCGGAACCGGACCTGCCGGGCGTGCTGACCGGCCGGGTCGTCGACGGCCGACTCGGCCTGCTCTTCGGTGGGCAGGGCGGTCAGCGCGCCGGCATGGGCCACGAGCTGCACGCGGCGTACCCCGTCTTCGCGGCCGCCTTCGACGCGGCCTGCGCCGAACTCGACCGCTGCCTCGCCGGCCACGCCCCGCTCCCCGTCGCGGACGTCGTCCTCGCGGCCGAGGGCACCGCAGCGGCCGAACTGCTCGACGAGACCCTGTACACCCAGCCGGGCCTGTTCGCCTTCGAGGTGGCGCTCTACCGCCTCCTGGAGCAATGGGGGATCCGCCCCGACGCGGTGCTCGGCCACTCCGTCGGCGAGCTTGCCGCCGCGCACGTGGCCGGGGTGTTCTCCCTCGCCGACGCGGCGGCGCTGGTCGCCGCCCGCGCCCGGCTGATGCAGCAGCTGCCCGCCGGGGGCGCGATGGTCGCCGTCGAGGCCGACGAGGCCGAGGTCGCCGCGCACCTGACCGACCGGGTGGGCCTCGCCGCCGTCAACGGCCCCACCAGCGTCGTCCTGTCCGGCGACACCGACGCGGTGCTGGCCGTCGCGGACACCCTGCGCGCGGCCGGGCGCCGCACCAGCCGGCTGCGGGTGTCGCACGCGTTCCACTCGCCGCGCATGGACCCGATGCTCGACGAGTTCCGCGCGGTCGCGGCCGGCCTCACGTACCGCACCCCGCACCTGCCGGTGGTGTCCAACCTGACCGGCCACCCCGTCGACCCGGCCCGGCTCTGCTCGCCCGAGCACTGGGTGGCGCACGTGCGGGGCACCGTCCGCTTCCACGACGGCGTACGGGCCCTGCACGGGCAGGGCGTCACCACCTTCCTGGAGATCGGCCCGGCCGGTGTGCTCACCGCGATGGCCGGGGACTGCCTCGTCGCCGAGGCCGACGAGCTGGCCTTCGTCCCCGCCGTACGGGGCACCACGGGCGAGGCCGAGGCGCTGCTCGCCGCCGTGGCGCGGCTGCACGTGCGGGGCGTCGCGGTGGACCGTGCCGCCCTCGCCGGCCCCGGCCCGCACCGCCGCGTCGACCTGCCCACGTACGCCTTCCAGCGCCGGCACTACTGGCTTCCCGCTCCCACCGGCGCCGGCGGTCCCGTCGGCGCCGGACTGGCCGACGCAGGGCATCCGCTGCTCGGCGGCCTGCTGGCGGTCGCCGGCACCGGGCAGGTGGTCTGCACCGGGCGGATCGCCACGGCCACCTCGCCGTGGCTTGCCGCGCCCGGCGACGGCACGGCGCCGCTGCTGCCCGCCACCGCCCTGCTGGACATGCTCACCCACCTCGGCGACCAGCTCGGCGCCCCGAGCGTGCGGCGGCTGCGCGTGCCCGAGCCGGTTCCGCTGCCCGCCGAGGCAACCCTCGAGGTGCAGATCGACGTGGGCGCGCCGGACGAGCACGGACGCCGGGTGGCGCACTGTCACGTCCGGGCCGGCGAGGGGCTGCCCTGGCGGGAGGTCGCCGAGGCCGTGCTCGCACCCGTCGACCCGGAGAGCGGCCGGGGCGCCCTCGCCCCCGTCTGGCCACCTGCCGGGGCCCGGCCGGTGGACCTGAGCGCCCCGCCGCACCGCGCGCCGGCCGGGGAACTGGCCCGCGCCGCGTGGGTCGCCGCCGACCGGCTCTACGTCGATGTACGCCTGCCCGACGACGCCCGCGACCCGGACGCCGAGCGGTACGGCGTGCACCCGCTGGTGCTGGACGCGGCCCTGCGCCTGCTCCCGCTCGCCGGCTTCGCGTCGGTCGCCGACGCCGGGCCCACCGCCCGGCTGCTGCCCACCGAGTGGGCGGGCGTGCGCCGCCACGCCGTCGGGGCGCACGCGCTGCGGGTCTGCCTGGCCCCCGCCGGGGCGGACGCGGTGACGCTGAGCGCCGTCGACGACGCGGGCGGGCCCGTGCTCGACGCCGACCGGGTGGTGCTGCGGCCGGTGGACCTGCCGCCCGCCGACCCGCCGGCGCCGGCGGCCACCCCCGCCGGGCTGTACGCCGTCGACTGGCTGCCCGCCGCGTTCCCGGCGACCCCGGCGCCCTCCTGGACGCTCGCCGACGGCACGCCGCCGGACGGGCCGCTGCCGCCGCTGCTGGTGCTGCGGGTCGGTGACGGCGAGCCGGGCCGGCCGGTGCCCGACCGGGCGCACGCCGTCGGCCTCGCCGTGCTCGACGTGCTCCAGACCTGGCTGGCCGACCCCCGCGCGGAGACCACCCGCCTGGCCCTCGCCGTGCGCGACGGCGACCCGGTGCACGCCCCCGTGGCCGGGCTGCTCCGCGTCGCCCAGGCCGAGCAGCCCGACCGTTTCCTCCTGCTCAGCCTCGACACCACCGACGCCGCCGCCATCCGTTCGGCGCTGGCCGCCGCCGACGACGAACCCGAGGTGGCCGTCCGCGACGGCCGCGCGCTGCTGCCCCGCCTCCGCCCCGTCGAGCGGCCCCCGGCCGGCGCGCCGCTCGCGGCCCTGGCCGGCGGCACCGTGCTCCTCACCGGCGGCACCGGCGGGATCGGCCGGCACGTCGCCACCCACCTCGCCGCCGCGCACGGCGTCACCGAACTGGTGCTGGTCAGCCGCAGCGGCCGGGCCGGCGACTGGACGACCGCGCTGACCGACGCCGGCGTCACGGTGCGGGTGGTCGCGGCCGACGTCGCCGACCGGGCGGCGCTCGCCGAGGTCATCGCCCCGCTGGCCGACCGGCTCGTCGCCGTCGTGCACGCCGCCGGGGCCACCGACGACGCCCTGCTCACCGACCTCGACCCGACCCGCTGGGCCCGGACCCTGCGCGCCAAGGTGCACGGCGCCTGGCACCTGCACGAGCTCACCGCCGGCCTCGACCTGGCCGCGTTCGTGCTCTTCTCCTCGGCCGCCGCCACCTTCGGCAGCCCCGGCCAGGGCAACTACGCGGCCGGCAACGCGTTCCTCGACGCGCTCGCCGCGCACCGCCGCGCCCAGGGCCGGCCGGCGAGCGCCCTGGCCTGGGGGCTGTGGGCCGCCGAGGACGGGATGGCCGGCCGGCTCAGCCCCGCCGACCTGGCCCGGCTCGCCCGCAGCGGCACCCGCCCCCTCGACACGGCCGCCGGGCTGGCGCTGTTCGACGCCGCCCTGCACGTGAACCGGCCGGCGCTCGTGCCGATCGGGCTCGACCTGGCCGCCGTACGGACCTCCGGCGAGGTGCCCGCCCTGCTGCGGGCGCTGCTGCCCCCGCCGCCCCGCCGGGCGGTCAACGCCGCCTCCGCGCCCGCCTCCGCGAAGGGCTTCGCCGACCGGCTGGCCGAACTCGCCGAGCCCGAGCGCGCCGAACTGCTGCTGGACCTCGTACGGGCCCGGTGCGCCGCAGTGGTCGGGCACACCCCCCCCGAGCAGGTCGAGCCGCGCCGCCCGTTCAAGGACCTCGGCTTCGACTCGCTGATGGCCGTCGAGCTGAGCAACCGGCTCACCGCCGTCACCGGGGTCCGGCTCGCCCCGCACGCCGTGTTCAACCACCCCACCCCCGAATTGCTCGCCGCGCACCTGCACGCCCGGCTGCTCGGCACCGCCGCCACCG
Organism: Micromonospora sp. AB353; assembly: GCF_049538395.1. Lineage (NCBI taxonomy): Bacteria > Bacillati > Actinomycetota > Actinomycetes > Micromonosporales > Micromonosporaceae > Micromonospora > Micromonospora sp. AB353. Next base: position 6,149 of record NZ_JBMVFV010000131.1, read on the forward strand.
AGGTCGCCGACGCGAGCACCGTCGCCCTGGACGAGCCGGTCGCCATCGTCGCGATGGCCTGCCGCTTCCCCGGCGGGATCGGCTCCCCGGAGGACCTGTGGCGGCTGCTCGACGCGGGCGACGACGTCATCGGCGACCTGCCCGACGACCGGGGCTGGCCGCTGGCCGACCTCCACGACCCGGTGCCCGGCACGCCCGGCCGGACGTACGTGCGCTCCGGCGGGTTCCTCACCGGCATCGCCGACTTCGACGCCGAGTTCTTCGGCATCAGCCCCCGCGAGGCCCTCGCCATGGATCCGCAGCACCGGCTGCTGCTGGAGACCTCCTGGGAGGCGCTGGAACGCGGTGGCATCGACCCGGCCACCCTGCGGGGCAGCCGCACCGGCGTCTTCGCCGGCACCCACGGGCAGGACTACGCCGACCGGGTCGCCCCCGGTGTCGTCTCCGACGACGGCGAGGTCACCGCCGACGAGGGGCACCTGCTGACCGGCACCGCCGGCAGCGTCCTCTCCGGCCGGGTCGCGTACGCGCTCGGGCTGGAGGGACCAGCTGTCACCGTCGACACCGCCTGCTCTGCGTCGCTGGTGGCGCTGCACCTGGCCGTCCAGGCGCTGCGCCAGGGCGACTGCGACCTGGCGCTGGCCGGTGGGGTGTCGGTGATGTCCACCCCGGCCGGGCTGACCGGCTTCAGCCGCCAGCGCGGTCTCGCCGCCGACGGGCGGTGCAAGGCGTTCGCCGAGGACGCCGACGGCTTCGGCATGTCCGAGGGCGTCGGGATGCTGGTGGCGGAGCGGCTCTCCGAGGCCCGCCGCCGGGGCCACCCCGTGCTGGCAGTCGTGCGCGGCTCGGCGGTCAACTCCGACGGCGCGTCGAACGGGCTGACCGCCCCGAACGGGCCGTCGCAGGAACGGGTCATCCGGGCCGCGCTCGCCGCCGCCGGGCTGAGTGCCGCCGACGTGGACGTGGTGGAGGCGCACGGCACCGGCACGTCGCTCGGCGACCCCATCGAGGCGGAGGCGATCCTCGCCACGTACGGGCAGCGCCCGGCCGGCGCCACGCCGGTGCTGCTCGGCTCGGTCAAGTCCAACCTCGGGCACACCCAGGCCGCGGCCGGCGTCGCCGGCGTGCTCAAGATGGTCCTCGCCATGCGGCACGGGCGGCTGCCCCGCACCCTGCACGCCGAGCGCCGCAGCTCGCGGATCGACTGGGACTCGGGAGCGGTGCAGCTGCTCACCGAGGCCCGCCCGTGGCCGGCGGCGGACCGGCCGGTGCGCGCCGGCGTCTCGTCGTTCGGCATCAGCGGCACCAACGCCCACGTGATCGTCGAGTCGGTCGCCGAGGCTCCGCCGGAGGCCGCCGAATCCGAGCCGCCGCAGGAGCGCGCGCTGCCGTGGCTGCTGTCGGCGCGTACCCCGCAGGCGCTCGCCGGCCAGGCGCGGCGGCTGCGGGAGCACCTCGCCGCCCGGCCCGACCAGCGGCCCCTCGACGTGGCGTGGTCGCTGGCCACCAGCCGGGGCACCTTCGACTCCCGAGCGGTGCTGGTAGCCGCGTCCGCGCAGCGGGTCGCCGACGCCCTCGACGCGCTCGTCGAGGGCCGGCCCGACCCGGCGGTCACGCGCGGCGAGGCGCGGCCCACCGGCCGGTGCGTCTTCGTCTTCCCCGGGCAGGGCTCCCAGTGGCTCGGCATGGGGTTGGACCTGCTCGACCAGGCCCCCGTGTTCGCCGAACGCATGGCGGCCTGCGACGCGGCGCTGCGGCCGTACCTGGACTGGTCGCTGCTGGACGTGCTGCGCCAGGCGCCGGGCGCGCCCGGCCTCGACGAGGTCGACGTCGTGCAGCCCGCCCTGTTCGCGATGATGGTGTCGCTGGCCGAGCTGTGGCGCTCGTACGGCGTGCAGCCGGCCGCCGTGGTCGGCCACTCCCAGGGCGAGATCGCCGCCGCCTGCGTCGCCGGGGTGCTCTCCCTGCCCGACGCGGCCCGGGTGGTGGCGCTGCGCAGCCGCGCGCTACGGGCTCTGGCCGGGCACGGGGCGATGGCCTCCGTCGCGCTGCCGGCCGACACGGTCCGCGACCGGATCGCCCGCTTCGGTGAGCGGATCTCGGTCGCCGCCGTGAACGGGCCGGCCGCCGTCGTGGTCTCCGGCGAGCCGGAGGCGGTCGAGGAGCTGCTCGCCGAGCTGGCCGGCGAGCAGGCCCGGGTGCGGCGCATCGCCGTCGACTACGCCTCCCACTCCGCCCAGGTGGAACGCATCCGTGACGAGCTGGCCGAGGTGCTGGCCGGCATCGCCCCCGGCCCGGCCGCCGTGCCGCTGTTCTCCACCACCGACCTGCGCTGGCTCGACGGCGAGGAGATGGGGCCCGACTACTGGTACCGCAACCTGCGCCGGCCCGTCGAGCTGGAACGGGCGATCCGCGCGCTGGCCGCCGAGGGCCACGACGCGTACGTCGAGTGCAGCCCCCACCCGGTGCTCACCGTCGGCGTGGAGGAGACCCTCGCCGACCACGACGGCGATGCCGTGGTGGTCGGCTCGGTGCAACGCGACCAGGGCGGCCGGGAGCGGTTCATGCTCTCCCTGGCCCAGCTCCACGTGTCCGGGGTCGCGGTGGACTGGCGGCCCGCACTGGCCGGCGGCCGGCGCGTCGACCTGCCCACGTACGCGTTCGCCCACCGCCGCTACTGGCCCCGGCCGTTCTCCGGCCCCGGCGACGTCGGCGCCGCCGGTCTGGACGCCGCCGGTCATCCGCTGCTCGGCGCGTCGGTCGTGCTGGCCGAGACGACGGGCCACCTGTTCACCGGGCGGCTGTCGGCCGACGCGCAGCCGTGGCTGGCCGATCACCGGGTCACCGGCAGCGTGCTGGTGCCCGGCACCGGCCTGGTGGAGTTCTGCCTGCGCGCCGGCGACGAGGTCGGCCACCCGTTCCTCGACGAGCTGGTCATCGAGGCCCCGCTGACCCTGCCCGCCGACGGCGCGACGCAGGTGCAGGTGGCGGTCGGCGCGGGCGCCGGCGACGGACGCCGCCCGGTGACCGTGCACTCCCGGCCCGCCGACGCGCCGGCGGGACAGCCGTGGACCCGGAACGCCAGCGCCACCCTCCGCGCCGACCAGCCCGCGGCATCGCCGCAGCTCACCGCCTGGCCGCCGCCCGACACCCGGCCCGTCGACCTGACCGGCTTCTACGCCGGCCTGGAAGCCGACGGGTACGCGTACGGGCCGGCGTTCCAGGGCCTGCGCGCGGTGTGGACCAGCGGCGACGAGGTCTACGCCGAGGTGGAGCTGCCGGCGGCCCAGCGGGTCGACGCCGACCGGTACGGCCTGCACCCCGCCCTGTTCGACGCCGCCCTGCACGCCGCGCACTTCGGCGGCCTCGCCGCGGCCGGGGCCGGCCGGCTCCTGCTGCCGTTCGCCTGGAACGGCGTCAGCCTGCACGCCACCGGGGCCACCGCTTTGCGGGTACGGCTGACCCGGGTCGGGCCGCACGCCATCGCGCTGACCGTCGCCGATCCGACCGGCGCCCCGGTGGCCGAGGTGGCCGCCCTGACGATGCGCCCGATCTCCACCACCGAGCTGGCCGTCACCGACGACCGGGCCACCCGCGACGCCCTGTTCCGCGTCGACTGGACGCCGCTGCCGCCCGTCGAGACGGCCACCCGGGTCGACGCCGTGGCCGTCGCCCCCGGCCTGGACGGGTTCCCGCTGCACCACGGGCTGGACGGGCTCGCCGACGCGGTGGACGCCGGACTGGCCCTGCCCGGGGCGGTGCTCGTGCCGCTCGGCGCGCACCCCGCGCAGCCCACCCCCCGCGCGGCGCGCCACGCCGCCGTGCAGGCCCTCGACCTGGTCCGGCGCTGGCTCACCGAGCCCCGCTGGGCGACGTCGCGGCTGCTGCTGGTGACCCGGGGCGCGGTGGCCGTGCACCACGCCGGCGAGGTGACCGACCCGGCCGCCGCGGCGGCGT
>NZ_JBMVFV010000132.1:0-9947 GCF_049538395.1 Micromonospora sp. AB353
GGCGACGGCCAGCCGGGCCGGCCCGACCGCCTGCCCGGTCAGGCGGCGGAACAGCAGCCGTCCGGCCAGGTAGACAGCCGCGCCGCCGAACAGCGCCACCGCGGCCGAGCGGTTCAGCCGGGGCCCGGACTCCGGGTCGGCGACGTGCTCCAGCACCTGCTCGACACCGAGCGCCAGGTAGATGACGCCGACGACGAGCAGCAGATGGGTCTGGCTGTAGGCGTCCGCGGCCATCCGGTCCCGCTGCGCCGCCGGTGCGGCGGCGAGCGCCCGGGCCGCCGCCGGGGACGTGCGGTGGAAGTAGAGCCACCAGAGGCAGACGGTCACCACGAAACCGACGAGCGCCACGGCGAGGACCGGCGGCTCGGTCACCGCCGACGCCGCGCCCACCCCCGCGGCCACCACCGACTCCCCCAGCGAGATGATCAGCACCAGGCCGTACCGCTCGGCGAAGTGCGTCGGGCTGCGCAGCGGCCAGGCGCCCCGGCGGGCGTACGACAGCCGCTGCCCGGCCACCTCGATCGCGAAACCCAGCACCCACAGCGCCGCGTGCGCGGCACCGTCCAGCAGCGCGCCGACCAGCAGCGGCACCCAGCCGGCGGCGCTGACCAGCGCGAAGAACCGGATCCGGGCACGCAGTTCCGGGTCACCCGCCGCGGCCCAGTGGAACAGCGCCAGGTGCACCACGCGCAACACCACGTAGGCCAGCACGACGATCAGCGGCCCGTCCAGCCCCGGACCCGGCGTCCACGCCTGCGGCATGGCGAGCGCCGCCAGGAACAACGCGGCCATCGCGACCAGGAACCCGCCGCGCACCACCCCGACGTCGGCGGGCGTGTGGTTGCCCAACCAGGTGTACGACAGCCACGCCACCCAGAGCAGCACGAGCAGGAGCAGGCCCTTGGCCATCGCGGCCGGGGTCGGGTGCGGCTCGATCAGCGCCATGATCCGGGTGAGCGCGAAGACGAAGACCAGGTCGAAGAAGATCTCGAAGGGGCTGACCCGGCGCTCGTCCGGCCCCGGCCGGGGCGCGCGCAGCCGTCGTCGCACCCGTTCGCGTCCCACGTCCGCCGCCCTCCGCCGGTCCACCTCCTGCGCCGACGGTAGGCGGCCCCGGACGGCCGGTCGGGTGTTTCCCGCGATCACGCCCGGCACGGTCTGCCGGACCGCTGTCCGCTGGGCGGGCGACGAGGCGGCGCGGCCAGGCTGTCAGGCAGGGCGGCGGCGGGCGGCTCAGCCGGCGTCGGCGTCCGGCCAGGCGGCGCGGACCAGCGCCGGCAGCACCTCGCCGGCCGGGCCGCGCAGGTTCACCGCGCAGATCGCGTCCAGCGGCGTCGGTACCGGGTTCACCTGCACCACCGGGGCGCCGAGGCGGGCCGCGACGAGCGGGATCTCGGCGGCCGGGTGCACGAGCGCCGAGGTGCCCACCGTCAGCAGCAGGTCGCAGCCGGATGCCGCCCCGACCGCCGCGTCGAGCGCGGCCGACGGCAGCGCCTCGCCGAACCACACCACACCGGGACGCACCGGCGCGCCGCACCCGGCGCAGGCGGGTGGCGTGACGCGCCCGTCCGGCGGTGCCGGCATGCCGCCGGGTGCCACCGCGTCGCCGGACGCCACGCCGTCGCCGGGTGCCGCGTCGTCCTCCGGCGCCGTTGCGTCCTCGGGGATCGGCGCGGGCCGGGCGCAAGCCGAGCAGCGGGGCGCGAACAGGCTGCCGTGCAGGCGTACCGGGGCCGGCACGCCGCCGCGCTCGTGCAGGTCGTCGACGTTCTGCGTGATCACCACGGTGTCCGGCAGCCGGGCCACGATCGCCGCGACCGCCCGGTGCCCCGGGTGCGGCTCGGCCCGGCGCACCCCGCGACGGCGTGCCTCGTACCAGCCCCAGACCAGGGCCGGGTCGGCCCGGAACGCGGCGGGGGTCGCCAGCTCCTGCGGGTCGTACCGCTGCCAGAGCCCGGTCTGGGCGTCCCGGAACGTCGGCACGCCGCTCTCGGCCGACATGCCGGCCCCGGTGAACACCACCGGCCGCCGGGCGGCGGCGAGCAGCCGGCCCGCCTCGGCCGGCTCCGGCCCGGTCACACGTCCACCGTCAGCAGCACGTCGACCCGGTCGCCCAGCTCGATGCCCTCGGCCCGGCGCGCCGCGACCCGCAGCGGCACCACGTACCGGCCGTCCTTGGGCCACAGCGACGTCCGCCAGCCGGTCTCGCCGATGCGGACCGTCACCGGGATCATGCCCCAGCCGTACGTGACCGACGCCGAGGCGGCCTCGATCGCCGCGCTCTGCTCGTCGGGCACGGTGACGAAGTGGTAGGGCGCCGGGCCGCGCCAGAACCACACCTCGCCGCTGAACGCCAGCTCCATCCGGTCAGGATAGGGGCCGGGACGGACGCGCCGGCAGCAGCCGCAGCCCGGCGCCGGGCCGGTTCGGGGTAGGGCCAGACCTACCCGGAAGCGGGGTCCAGGCGGCTGGGAAGCACGGTGCGGCCTGGCTAGCGTCGGGTCATGACCGTTGATCACGGGTTGGCCGGCGCGATGCGCGGTCGCCGCTACCTGCTCTCCGCCTGGCCGTGGCGGGCCCTGGCGTACGCCGTCACGACGCTGCCCCTGGCCGGCGCGGCGGCGCTCGGCGCGGCGGTGGTCGCCGCGCCGCTGCTGCTGGTGGCCGGCGCGCTGCGACGGGGCCGGCCGGTCGACGCCCCGGCGCTGGCGGTGCTGGCCGTGCTGGCGCTGGCGGTGGTGGCGTTCGCCCCGCTGGCCGGCGCGCCGGTGGCGGCGGTCGAGCGGTGGCGGCTCGGGCTGGTCGACGACCGCCCGGTGACCGCGCCGCGGTGGCGTGGGCTCGTCGCCCGCCTCACCACCGCCGCCGGGTGGCGGGAGGCCGCGTACCTGGCCGTGCTGGGCGTGGCGGTGCCGCTGGCGTACGGGATGGTCGGTCTGCTCGTGCTGCTGGACGCGGTGCTGGTCGCCGGTCCGTGGCTGGCCGGCGGCGAGGACCGGATCGTGCTGCTCTGGGCCACTGTCGACTCCCCGGCCGAGGCGGCGCCGTACGCGCTCGCCGCTCTGCTGGCGGTCCCGGCGCTGGTCTACCTGGCCGGCCTGCTCGTAGCGGTCCAGGCGGCGGTGGCCCGCCTGCTGCTCGACGACGCGCCCGCCGGGACGGCGCTGCGCGAGGTGACCCGGTCCCGGGCCCGCCTGGTGAGCGCGTACGAGGCAGAGCGCCGGCGCGTCGAGCGGGACGTGCACGACGGCGTGCAGCCGCGCCTGACCAGCCTCACCCTCCAGCTCGGGCTGGCCCGCCTCGACGTATCGGACGACTCCCCGGCGGCGGGGCCGCTCGCGTCCGCGCACGAGCAGGCCAAGGAGCTGATGGTGACGTTGCGCGGGATCGTCCACGGCATCCGCCCGGCGCAGCTCACCGAACTCGGCCTGGCCGCCGCCGTCGGTGACCTGGCCGCCCGGTCGGTCGTCCCGGTCACCGTGCACGCCGACCTGACCCGCCCGGTGCCGGAGCTGGTGGAGACCACCGCCTGGTACGTGGTCTCGGAGACGCTCGGCAACGTGGCCCGGCACGCGGGCGCCACGCGGGCCGAGGTGCGGCTGATCCGCGACGAACGGCTGCTGGTGGTGGAGGTACGCGACGACGGCCGGGGCGGCGCCGACCCGGCGCGCGGCACCGGCCTGACCGGGCTCGCGGACCGGGTGGCCGCGGCGGACGGGCGGCTGCTGCTGTCCAGCCCGCCCGGTGGGCCTACCCTCGTGCGGGTGGAGCTGCCGTGCCGTCCGTGACGCGCGTCGTCCTGGCCGAGGACGAGGTCCTGCTCCGGGAGGGCCTGGTGGGCCTGCTGACCCGGTTCGGCTTCGCGGTGGACGCCGCCGTGGGTTCCGCCCCGGAGCTGCTCGACGCGGTCCGCACACACCGGCCCGACCTGCTGGTGACCGACATCCGGATGCCGCCGCAGCACCGCGACGACGGGCTGCGGGCGGCGGTCGCGTTGCGCGCCGAACGCCCGGACCTGGCCGTGGTGGTGCTCAGCCAGCACGTGCAGAGCGGGTACGCGGCCGCGCTGCTCGACAGCGGCGACGGCAACCGGGTCGGCTACCTGCTCAAGGACCGGGTGGCCGACGTCGCCGAGTTCGCCGCGACGCTGCGCCGGGTGGCGGGCGGCGGCACCGCCGTCGACCCGGACGTGGTGCGGCACCTGCTGGGCCGCCCCCGCGACCCGCTCGGCGCGCTGTCCCCCCGGGAGCGGGAGGTGCTGGGGCTGGTCGCCGAGGGCCACTCCAACGCCGCGATCGCCGCCCGCCTGTACGTCACCGAGGCGGCGGTGGGCAAGCACGTGGGCAGCATCCTGGCCAAGCTCGACCTGCCGCCGGACGAGGACACCAACCGGCGGGTGCTCGCCGTGCTGGCCTGGCTGCGGGCGGCGCGCTGACCGGGCGTTACAGACTCATCGGCACGGGGTCGGTGGCCGGCCGATGCCGGAGGCGCGCAGGCACTCCCAGCGGGCGTGCTCCGCGTACTGGAGGTAGACCGCCTGGTTGAGGTGTCCCTGCGTGTCGAGTTCGTAGCCGCGCACGGTGACGCGTACCCGGAACGGATCTGCCATGCCGGCAGCCTCACCAGGGGCGCTGCGTAATCCGCGTGCGCTCCGGGCCGCGTGGTCCTAGCCTGCCCGGCGTGACCCTGGAGATCGTGACACTGGCGCAGCGGCCGGGCCTGGCGCCGCTGCTGGACACCGACTTCGACGGCGCCTGGCCGCCGTTCATGCTCTGGGATCCGATGGGCGCGCTCTACTACGGCGTCGCGCACGAGTTGTACCCCGAGTTCGTCTTCGCCGCCGTCGACCCGGCCGAGCCGGGACGGGCCGTCGCCCGCGGGTACGCGGTGCCGCTGCGCTGGACCGAGGACGAGCTGCCCGACGGCGGCTGGGACCGGGTGATCCAGCGGGCCACGCTCGGCCGCCTCACCGGGTCCACCCCCAACCTGGTGTCCGCGCTGGAGATCTGCGTGCGTCCGGACCGGCGCGGCGGCGGGGTGTCCGGGCTGATGCTCGCGGCCATGCGCGCGGCGGTGGCCCGTGCGGGCTTCGACACGCTGGTGGCGCCGGTGCGCCCGAGCGGCAAGGCCGCCGTCCCGGACGCGCCGATGACCGAGTACGCGGCCCGGCGCCGCCCCGACGGACTGCCGGCCGACCCGTGGCTGCGGGTGCACGTCCGCGCGGGCGGGGTGATCGAGCGGGTCGCGACCCGGTCGATGACGGTGACCGGCACCCTCGCGGACTGGCGGCGCTGGACCGGGCTGCCGTTCGACACCTCCGGCCCGGTACGCGTGCCCGGCGCGCTGACGCCGGTGCTCGTCGACGCCGACCAGGACCACGCCGCGTACGTCGAACCGAACGTGTGGGTGCGGCACCGCCTCTGAGCGGGCCTGCCGGTCAGGCCGGCCAGGCGTGCCCGATCCCGTCGAGCAGCAGCACCACGCCCTCGGTGGCCGCCTCCCGGTCGCGGGAGATCTCCCGGTACTCCGGCGAGGTGGACCAGCGCTCGAAGTCCTCACGGCTGTCGAACGACAACAGCACCGCCTTCTGGTGCGGCCACTCCCCCTCGACCACGCGGGGGGCGGTGTCGGCGGCGAGCAGCTTCCCGCCGTAGCGGGCCAGCACCGGCGGGAAGGCGGCGGCATACCTGTCGTAGCGCGCCCGGTCGTGGATGGTGAGCTGTGCGAGGGCATAGACGGTCACCGGCTCAGGCTACCGACGTCCGACGGCTGCGGCCTCGTCCGTCGGGCCGGATCCCGCGTCGCCGCGAGCCGGGCCGACTGTCCGGTGTGCTCTAGCCATTATGGCCCTGACCTGCGAATACTGGTAGCAGTACCGCGCGGCGTGGGGGAAAGAGGTGGGGCGCGATGATCGAGCAGGAGACCCAGCCGGAGGCCATACCGGAACCCCGGAACGCGCCGGAGGGCGGGCCGTCCCGGCCGGCCGTGCCGGTTCCCGGCGCGGTGTGGCAGGTCCGCGTACGGACCAAGCTCGACGACCTGTACCAGCAGCTCGCGGTGCTGTCCCCGCGCGACCCCGAGCGGGCCGAGGCGCTGCGCGCGCAGTTGTCCCGGGTGGAGGTGGTGCTCGGGCGCAGCGGCGTGGTCGAGTGGATGCGCGGCGGCAACCTGGAGTACGCGTGGCAGACGATCCACTCGGTGGAGCGGGCCATGGTGGCGCTGCGCTCCGCGGACGAGCTGACCGGGCTGCTGCCCGCGTACCGCAGCGCGGCGGCACAGGTGCTGCCCGCCGACGACAAGGTGCTCACCGACCTCGACCCGTCGGCCGGCGCCCCGTCCGAGGCGCTGCTGCGCGCCCGGGTGCAGGCGTTGCTGCTGCGCTACCACTCGGCGTCCGACGAGTTCCACGAGTCGGCGCGCCGGCTGCGCAACCGGATGCTGGGACTGTCGGTGTTCGCGCTGCTGGCGGAGGTTCTCGTGGTGCTGGTGCAGTGGCTCAGTCACGACGTCCGGCTGCTGGAGGCGCCGACCGACGCCGGTGGCGTACCGGCCTGGCGGCTGCTGTTCTTCGTGCTGATCGCCGGCGCCCTCGGGGCGTTCCTCAGCGCGCTGCCGTCGATGATCACCTCCCGGTCCGGCGGGCTGCCCTACAAGCTGCCGTTCCAGCAGGGGCTGCTCAAGCTCGCCGTCGGCCCGCTGGTCGCGGTGGTCGGCATCATGCTGGTCATCGGCGGCCTGGTGGAGACCAGCGTGAGCAGCACCGCCGCGCTGCTGGGCCTGGCGATCGTGTTCGGCGCCGGGCAGCAGGCGGTCACCGCGTTCGCCGACCGGCGGGCGGCCGAACTGCTCGGCCCGGCGGCCAAGAGCTGATGCCGCGCGGGCGGCCGCCGGCCCTGGGTAGCCTGATCCCATGATCTTCATTACCGCCAAGTTCCGGGTCCGTCCGTCCGACGCCGACCGCTGGCCGCAGATCGCCGCCGACTTCACCGCCGCGACCCGGGCCGAGCCCGGCTGCCTGTGGTTCGACTGGTCCCGCAGCCTGGACGACCCGACCGAGTACGTGCTGGTCGAGGCGTTCCGGGACGACGAGGCGGGCGCGGCGCACGTGCAGTCGGAGCACTTCCGGACCGCCCAGCGCACGCTGCCGCCGCACCTGGCCGAGACACCCCGGATCGTCAACACGACGGTGCCGCAGCAGGACTGGTCGCGCCTGGGCGAGATGGCGGTGCCGGGCGACGCCTGACCGGGTGACCGGTCCGGCGCGGGCGGCGGTCGTGCCGCCCGCGCGGCCGGTCAGGGGATGGTCAGGCCGTACGCGGCGAGGATCTCCAGGATCGGCTGGTAGTAGCTGGTGCCGCCGCTCGTGCAGTTGCCGCTGCCGCCGGAGAGGACGCCGATGACGGTGCCGGTCGCCGCCACGTAGAGCGGGCCGCCGCTGTCGCCCGGCTCGGCGCAGATGTTCGTGCGGATGAGCCCGGTGACGCTGCCCTCGGCGTAGTTGACTGTGGCGTTCAGCCCGGTCACGGTGCCGCACCGCACGCCCGTGGTGGCGCCGCTGCGGCAGACCGCCTGCCCGACGTACGCGCTGCCGGCGGCGGTGACGGTGATCTGCCCCGGGTAGGTGTGGATCGCGCTCGGGTGGGCGACGGTGCCGGTGTAGCGGACCACGCCGTAGTCGTTGCCGGGGAAGCTGCTGCCGGTCCGGCTGCCCAGCACCGTGGTGCCGGCGCTGTCGGCGTACCAGGTGGCGGCCAGGCGGGTGCAGTGCCCGGCGGTCACGAAGTACCAGGTGGTGCCGCGGCGCACGTTCGCGCCCAGCGAGCAGCGCCCGCCACCGCCGTAGATCGCCTGACCACCGGCGATGAGCGTGCGCAGCCGCCCGGGTTCGTGGCGCAGCACCGCGCCGGCCCGGTCGGCGGTCCGGCGTACCGCGGCCAGCTCGCTGCCGCGTACCGTGTCGTCGGCGGTGACGGTCAGCCGGCCGGTGGCCGGGTCGTTCCCCCAGGCGGTGCCGGGCGTGCGGAGCCCGGCCAGGGCGGCGGGGTCGGGTGGCGGGGCGGCGGCGCCGGCCCGGGCGACCGCCGGGGTGCCGGCGAGCAGGGCCGCGAGGACGAGTACGACGAGCGCGGGTCGGCGCATCGGCCAGGACCTCCTTCATCGTCTACGGTCGATTCGCCAAGCATCGGCCCGGTGGCGCGATCCACTCAACCGGCAGAACCGGCGGTTCCCGAAACTTCCGGAGCCGCGGCGGGCGGTACGCGCGCGCCCGCAGGCCGTGCCCGCCCGCGGTTTCCGCCCGCTCAGCGGGTGCCGCGCACCCCGATGTCGACGCATCGAGGTGATTAAGTTTTCGGAACGCTTCCGGTAGGCTCCGGGCAGAGATTCGCTTCGATCCACTCACGATGTGCCGGGGAGTCCCTCCCACCGGACGCGGCCACCGGGCGGCCGCGCGGAGCCGACATCGTGGCGGGCGGTGGCCGAGGCGAGCCGATCCCATTGACAGGCTAGAGAGGCGTTCAGATGGACAAGGTGCTCGCCCGCGGCAGCGGGAGCGCGGCAGCCCGGTCACGCCCGCGGACCGCAGTGGTCGCGATGGTGGCGGGGGCCGCGGTGGTCGCCGCGACGATAGCGGCGGCGACAAGCGCCAGCGCCGGCACGACGCTCGGCGCGTCGGCGGCGGAGCAGGGCCGGTACTTCGGCACGGCGGTGGCGGTCAACAAGTTGTCCGACAGCACGTACGTCGGCATCCTGAACCGCGAGTTCAACATGGTCACCGCCGAGAACGAGATGAAGTGGGACGCCACCGAGCCGTCCCAGAACCAGTTCAACTTCAGCAGCGGCGACCGGCTGGTCGCGCACGCCCAGGCCAACGGCATGCGGGTACGCGGCCACGCGCTGGCCTGGCACCAGCAGCAGCCCGGGTGGGCGCAGAACATGTCCGGCAGCGCGCTGCGCCAGGCGATGCTCAACCACGTCACCCAGGTCGCCACCCACTACCGGGGCAAGATCTACGCCTGGGACGTGGTGAACGAGGCGTTCGACGACGGCAACAGCGGCGCCCGGCGCAACTCCAACCTGGAGCGCACCGGCAGCGACTGGATCGAGGCCGCGTTCCGTGCCGCCCGCGCCGCCGACCCCGGCGCGAAGCTCTGCTACAACGACTACAACACCGACAACTGGAGCTGGGCCAAGACCCAGGCCGTCTACAACATGGTGCGGGACTTCAAGTCCCGGGGCGTGCCGATCGACTGCGTCGGTCTCCAGTCGCACTTCAACAGCGGGTCGCCGTACCCGAGCAACTACCGCACCACGCTGCAGAACTTCGCCGCGCTCGGCGTCGACGTGCAGATCACCGAGCTGGACATCGAGGGTTCGGGCAGCAGCCAGGCCACCACGTACGGCAACGTGACCCGGGACTGCCTGGCCGTGGCGCGCTGCAACGGCATCACGGTCTGGGGCATCCGGGACACCGATTCGTGGCGGGCCAGCGGCACCCCGCTGCTGTTCGACGGCAGCGGCAACAAGAAGCAGGCGTACACGGCCGTGCTGAACGCGCTGAACGAGGGCGGCACCCCGCCGCCCACCACCGCGCCGCCGACCAGCACCCCGCCCACGTCGACGCCGCCGACCAGCACGCCGCCGACCAGCGCGCCGCCGACGACTCCCCCGCCGACCGGCGCCTGCACCGCCACGTTCACCACCAACCAGTGGCCGGGCGGCTTCGTCACCAACGTGCGGATCACCGCGGGAGCCGGCGGGCTCAACGGGTGGACCGTGTCGCTCACCGTGCCCTCGGGCTCGGCCGTCACGAACACCTGGAGCGCCCAGGCCAGCGGCACCACCGGTGCGGTGACCTTCCGCAACGTGGACTACAACCGCCAGGTCGGTGCCGGTGGCACCACCGAGTTCGGGTTCCAGGGCACCGGCACGGCGCCCTCCGGCACGCC
>NZ_JBMVFV010000133.1:0-9528 GCF_049538395.1 Micromonospora sp. AB353
CCTGACGGCCCGGGGTACGCGACCGGCCCCCTGCCACGTGACGTGGCAGGGGGCCGGTCGGCCGTGCGGGTCAGCTCTGGACGAACACCGCCACGCTGCGCGCGGGCACGGTGAACGTGCCGGCGGCCCGGTCGAACGACGCGCTACGCAGCGCCGGGTCGACCGAGTTCCGCAGCACCGGGTGCAGTGCCACGTTCGCGCCGCGCAGCCCGGTGACCGTCTGCTTCGCCGTCTCCGGCGTGGCGTTGAAGACGACAGTCACCGACTTCCACGTCCCGTCCAGCCCTCGCGCGTCGAGGGTCATGGTGAGCACGCCCGGGGTCTCCTTCGTCCCGGACAGCGGGAACGCCACCCGCTTCTGCACCTGCTCGGCGGTGTCGAGCCCGAACACCGGCGAGGACCGGCGCACGCGCAGCAGCTCCGCGTACCGGGCGTCGGCCAGGTCGACCGCCGCGCAGTCCGGCACCAGCGACGAATCGGCCAGCAGCGGCTTCGCGTACGACCACTTGTCCTTGTTGTCGGCCTCCGGCGGCAGGCCGGCGCCGAACCCGTTGCCCTGGGCGCAGTCCCACCGGATCTGGTTGAACCAGTCACCGGAGTTGTACGAGTTGCGGTCCAGCGACTTCGAGCGCAGCCGCTCCGAGCCGGTGGTCACGAACCCGGCGCCCTGCCCGAGCGCGGTGGTCGCCAGCGCGAGCACCTGCATCCGGGCCCGGTCCTGCGCCGAGGTCCCCTGCGGCAGCTTGTACGCCAGCGCGTCGTACAGGATCTCGTTGTCGTGCGCGTCGACGTAGGTGACCGCCTCGCCCGGCGCGGCGGTGTACCCGGCCGGGGCGCCGTTGTAGTCGACCTGCGCCCCGGTGACCCGCTTGCCGGTGGAGTCGGTGAACCGGTAGCCGCGCAGGTTCCCGGTCAGCCCCACCTTGATCAGGTCGTGCTGGTGCAGCAGCCGGGCCCGCTGCTCGGCCGCCGAGCCGTTCACCTCGTCGCCGTTGGGGTCGGTGTAGAGGCCGGAGGCGAAGCCCTGCACGCGCGGGTTGGCGTCGAACGGGCCGCCGCCGCGCACCGCGTCGCGGAGCCGGTCGTTGAACGTGCCGACGCCGGTGCCGGCCATGTTGGCCTGGGTGGCCTGCGTGAACCGGGCGTCGTCGGCGACCTCGCCGAAGTTCCAGCCCTCGCCGTACAGCAGGATCTTGCGTCCGTCCACGCCGTCGCGGGCGAGCGTGAGCTTGTCCAGCGCGGCCCGTACGGCCAGGATGTTCGCCTTCGGGTGGTGGCCCATCAGGTCGAACCGGAAACCGTCGACCTTGTACGCCTTGGCCCAGGTCACCAGCGAGTCCACCACGAGCTTGCCCATCATGGCGTGCTCCGGCGCCGTGTTGGCGCAGCAGGTGGAGTTGGCGACCGTCCCGTCCTCCAGGAGCCGGTGGTAGTAGCCCGGCACCACCTGGTCGAGCACCGACTTCGGGTCGGCGCCGGCGGCCGAGGTGTGGTTGTAGACCACGTCCATGACCACCCGCAGGCCGGCCTTGTTCACTCCGGCGACCATCTGGCGGAACTCGGTGGTGCGCTTCGCGCCGTTCGGGTCGGTGGCGTACCCGCCCTCGGGCACCGTGTAGTGCAGCGGGTCGTACCCCCAGTTGTAGCCGTCGGTGCCGGCGACCGCCGCGACGCACTTCTGCTGCTCGTCGGAGTCCGGCGGCAGCGCGGCCAGGTCGCAGTTCGGCCGGGCCTGGTCGGCCCGCTTCTCCGGGATGGTCGCGAAGTCGAAGGCCGGCAGCAGGTGCAGGTGGTTGACCCCGGCGTCACCGAGCTTGCGCAGGTGCTTCATGCCGGCGCTGTTCGGGTCGGTGAACGCCAGGAAGGTGCCCCGCCGGTCGGCGGGAACCGTGGTGTCGGCGATGGAGAAGTCCCGTACCGACAGCTCGGAGATCTGGACCTTCGACGCCGGCACCGGGGCCGGCTTGCGCAGGTTCGCCCAGCCGGCCGGCGCGAGCGCCGGGTCGGCCAGGTCGACGATCTGGCTGTGCGTGGAGTCCGCCGCGAGCGCCACCGAGTACGGGTCGGTCACCGACGCGGTGACCATCTTCTGCGTGGCCGGCTGCCACGCCTGCACCCGGTAGCGGTAGTAGCGGCCGTTCCACGCCTTCGTGCCGCGGACCGACCAGACGCCCGTGCGGTCGTCGCGGCGCATCGCCACGCTGGTCGGCTGGGCGGTGGGCGAGTCGAACAGCTCCAGCGACACGGTCCGCGCGGTCGGCGCCCACACCGCCAGGGTGGGGACCCGGCCGGCGAACGTCGGGCCGAGCTTCGCGCCGGTCGCCGCCGCGTAGACGTCGTCGAGCACGCCGGGGATCTGCACACCGGTGGCGGCGAGCAGCGCGCCCTCGGCGTCCCGCTCGGTCACCACGATCTGGCCGCGCAGCGCCGCCGGCACCTTGGCCAGGTCGGCGCGGTCCAGCGAGAAGGCGCGCGAGGCCCAGAGATGGGGGTACGCCTGCCGTTGCGCCTCGGTCAGGCCGTTGCGCTGGGCCCGCAGTCCGATGGTGGTGTACGTGCCGGTCAGCTCACCGTCGGCGAGGCCGATCCCACCGGCCGGGGCGACCGCCAGCGCGTACCGCCTGCCGTCGGTCGGCCCGGTCGCCCAGGCCACAGTCGACCTGTCGATCCACTGCGCCTTCTGCTTGGTCAGGTCGAGATCCTTCGCGGCACCGGACGTGGTGGTCGGCAGCAGCCGGCCCTTCACGCCGGCGAGCAGCCACACCTCGCGCCCGGCACCGGCGAAGTCGAGCCGCTGGTCCTCGGGCTGATCCTTCTCGTCGCCTCGGTGGATGATGTAGCTCAGCCCGGTCGCCCCGGCGGCGAGGGGCACCCGGAACACCGCGCCGTACGCGTCGATCTTCTCCGGCTTGAGCGGGGCCGCCCAGTCGGTCGGGGTGGCCGCGCCGTCCCACAGGTGCAGGCCCCAGCCGTCGTAGTTCCCGTCGGCCTTGCGCCAGTGGATCAGCGCGGTGTC
This sequence comes from Micromonospora sp. AB353, assembly GCF_049538395.1. Classification (NCBI taxonomy): domain Bacteria; kingdom Bacillati; phylum Actinomycetota; class Actinomycetes; order Micromonosporales; family Micromonosporaceae; genus Micromonospora; species Micromonospora sp. AB353. The sequence continues at coordinate 3,017 of NZ_JBMVFV010000133.1, forward strand.
CTGCGCGACGGGCGGGTCGGGTTCGCCGGTGGCGGCCTGCCGCGTCGGGTAGACCGCCGGGTCGCCCTGCTTGACCCAGACCTCGCCGGTCGCCGTCACGTCGATGGTGCGGTCGTTCGCCACGTCCTTGTTGCCGTCGCCGTCGATCACGAGGAACCCGACCGTCTTCGCACCGGGCTTCAGCTTGACCCAGGCGAACCGGCCGTACGAGTCCTCACCGGCGAACGGCTGCCCGGCGGGCCACTGCGTCACGTACGCCGGGTCGATGTCGCCCCAGGCGTAGAGCCGCCAGTCGTCGTACCCGCCGGCCGGGCGCTGGTAGTGCACGATCGCCCAGTCCCGCGACGCGCCCTGCGCGGGGGTGCCGACGGTGCCGGTGGCGCGGTCGGTGGCGGTGCGGCCCTTGCCGTCGCGGACCACCGCCTTGTACTCCACGCGGGTGCCGCCGGGCAGGCCGGTCAGGTCGTGGTGCACGGTGTACGGCGCGCGGTTCGCGGTGCCGAGCAGCGTCCACTTGCCGCCCGCGACCCGGGCGGCGAACGTGACGGTGGCGAGCGGGTCGCCGGTCACCTGGGCGGTGACGGCGGCCTTGCCGGGGACCGGGTCGTCGCCCGGCTCGGTGATCGTGATCGTCGGGGCCCCGGCCTGCGGGATCGCCCGGTCCGCCTTGAGCACCAGCGCCGACATGGCCGGCACGGTGACGCTCAGCTTGCCGTCCGCGCCGGCCGTCGCGCTCGCGGCGCCGCCGTACACGCCGGTGAAGCGGGCGCCGGCCGACCAGGTGTCCACAGTGACAGTCTGCGGCGTCGCGGCGTTGTTCACCGCCGCCACGTACTCGATCCGGTCGGCGGGCAGGACGCGGGAGAACGCGAAGACGCCGGGCCCGTCGGCCGCGTACCGGGTCACCTGCACGCCGTCGCGCAGCGCCGGGTGCGCCGTCCGCAGCTCGCCCAGCTCGGCGATGGTCCGGTAGAGCGGGTGGCGGGTGTCGTACTGGTCGGCGGCGTGGGTACGGGTGGTGCCGATCAGGTCGTCGTCGAGGTAGTCGGCGGTCCGCGAGGCGAACATGTCCTGCCGGGCGTCCTTGTCGCCGCCCGGTCCGGTGAAGCCCTGCTCGTCGCCGGAGTAGACGACCGGCTGGCCGCGGGTGAGGAACATGAGCTGGTGGGCGAGCCGGCTGCGGTTCAGCTGGGTGGCGTCGTCACCGCCCGCGGCGGCGACGAACGAGCCGATCCGGCCCATGTCGTGGTTGCCCAGGAACGTGGTGAGCCGGTTGGCGTTCGTGTCGCGCGCGGAGTACAGGTCGTCCTTGGCGTACACGTCGGCGAGCGACTTGGCCGAGCCGTCGGCGGCGGCGTACCCGCGTGCCGCCTCCTGGAACGAGAAGTCGAGCGTGGCGGGCAGCCCGCCCTGCCGCACGTAGGTGGACTGGATCTCCTGCTCGGCGCTGTAGACCTCGCCGAACATGAAGAAGTCCTTCTTGCCGGCCTTCGCGGCGGCGGCGTCGATGCCGCGCGCGAACTGCGGCCAGAAGTCGAGGTTGGCGTGCTTGACCGTGTCGAGGCGGAACCCGTCCACGCCGGCCTTGCCGATCCACTGGGCGTAGATGTCGGTCATGCCGCGCACCACCTCGGGACGCTCGGTCCACAGGTCGTCGAGGCCGAAGAAGTCGCCGTACTCGCTGTTCTCCCCGGCGAAGGTGGAGTCACCGCGGTTGTGGTACATGGTCGGGTCGTTCAGCCACGCCGGTACCTTGACCTTCGCGTCGGCCGGGGTGGCGAACACCGGGGTGTACGGGAACGACGTCGCGTTCACCGCCGGGAACTTCCGGGTGCCGTCGGCGTAGTTGCGGTCCTCGAAGGGACGCCCCTGCGCGTCGCGGTAGGGCGCGGTCTTCTTGTCCACGTAGCCGTACTTGTCCTCGGCGTACCGGATGACGTCGGCGGTGTGGTTGACGATGATGTCGAGGTAGACCTTGATGCCCCGGCGGTGGGCCAGGTCGACCAGCTTCTTGAGCTCGGCGTTGGTGCCGAAGTGCGGGTCGACCTGGGTGAAGTCGGTGATCCAGTAGCCGTGGTAGCCGGCCGAGACGTCCGCGCCGGTGCCCTGCACCGGGCGGTTCTTGAAGATCGGCGCGAGCCAGATGGCGGTGGTGCCGAGCCCCTGGATGTAGTCCATCCGGTCGATCAGGCCCTTGAGGTCGCCGCCGTGGTAGAAGCCCTTGTCGGCCGGGTCGAGACCGGTGGTGAGCCGGCCGCCGGTGAGGCCGCCGGTGTCGTTGCGCTTGTCGCCGTTGGCGAACCGGTCCGGCAGGACGAAGTAGAACTGCTCGGCCTTCGCGGTGCCGGTGCCGGCCTTGAGCAGCGCGTCGGCGGACGGCTCGCGGTTCCACTGCAAAGCGTTGCCGGCGGCCAGGACGTCGGGGGTGGCGGCCGGGCGGGTGGCGTCGGCGCCGAGCTGGTGGAGGGCCACCGGCACGCCGACGAGAGTGAGTACGAGGGAGGTGACCAGGGCGAGCAGCGCCTTGGGGGATATCGGCGGGGGTTTCATCGACGGCCTTTCTCTGGTCGCTGATTCGCCCGCACGCTAGCCCTTGCCGAAACATTCTGCAATACCTTGCAAACACTGCCGCAACAAAGCAGACACCTTGCAAGAGGAGACGTCCATACCGGCCCCGGTCCGGGGCGCCGGAACTACCGCTCGGCGCAGGGCGAGCGGTCGACGGTGCAGCTCACCGGCCGGGTACCGGCCCGCTCGATGTGGAACCGCACCGGCACTGACTGCCCGGGGGCCAGGTCGAACCCGCTGCGGTAGGTGAACACGCCGTCATCGAAGCCGAACACGCCCTGCTCGGCGCCCTCGACCCAGGCGGTGACCAGCCGGCCACCGGGGAACGTCGCGCGGACCGTCCAGCCGTGCGGCGTACGCGCCGTGTTGACGAGCAGCACCTCGCCGATGAAGCCGCCGTCGAAGGAGCTCATCACGCTGTACCGGCCGGTCACCGCCGACGGCGGCGGGGGCGGCGGAGGCGGGGGCAGCACCGGCCGGGCCACGCCCCGGGGGCTGGAGGTCGGCGCGGCAGGCGTCGGCCGGGCCGGCACCACGGTGGACCGGGGCGACAGGCCCGGCACGACAGCAGCGGTGGCGGAGACCGGCGACGGGCCGGTGGCGCTGACCGCCGTGGGGGTCAGCGGCATGCCCGGCAGCGACATCAGCGGATCCGGCGGACCGGCCGCCGGGAACGTGCTGCGGCCCCGCACCGAACCGAGCGCCACCACCAGCAGGACCACCATGACGACCACGCCGGCGGCGACGAGGATCCAGGGGGACGAGGTCATGGCGGCTCCGGGCTGCGGACCGGGGCGGCGCGTGCGGGACATGGTCCTCCTGTCGGGGTCCGGGCCAGCGTAGTCACACGGACCGGGTCGCGGCGAGCGCCGGAGATCGGGGTCTGCCGCACGGCGTTGGCACCTGATACCTTGCACGCCGATCAATGACCACAATGGCTCGTCGAGCCGGTAGGACGGTTGGCCAGTGACTGAGTGGCAGGACAGTATCCGGCGGGCGTCCGCGGCGGACGCCGCCGTCGTGACCGCGATCCTCGCCGAGGCGTTCATGCGGGATCCGGTGAGCGGCTGGGTCTTCCCCGACGACGACCACCGCGCGCGGGTCCATCGCGCCTTCTTCGGACCGTTCGTCGCGCTGGCGCTGCGCACCGGTGAGGTGTACGTCGCCGGTGACGGGCTGGGCGCCACGCTCTGGCTGCCCACCGGCGAGGGCCACGACGCCGAGGACGGCGGCGAGTTCGACGGGCTGGAGAACGCGATCGGCGCGGAGGCCATGAAGCGGTTCGGCACGCTCGACGAGATGATGAGCGCCCGGCACCCCGCAGAGCCGCACTGGTACCTGCCCTTCATCGGGGTGCACCCCGACCATCACGGCAAGGGCGTCGGGTCGGCGCTGCTGCGTCACAGGCTGGCCGAGCTGGATCAGGCCGGTACCGCCGCGTACCTGGAGGCCAGTTCGCCGCGCAACGCCGCACTCTACGAGCGGCTCGGATTCCGGCGCCGTCCGGTCACGCTGGACCTGCCGGAGGGCCCCAGCCTCTACCCGATGTGGCGCGACCCGTCCTGACCCGTACCGTCCCGCCCCGGCTCGGCCCGGGGCGGGACGTCATCGCCGTACCGTCGTGGTGGTGACGTCGAGCGCGCCCACGACGGCGGCGAGCAGCCCCTCGAGCTGAGCCGGCAGGAACCGGCGGCAGTCGCGCATCCGCGTGGCCACCTGCGGGTCGAAGATGTGCGCGGCCAGGCCGACCGCCTCGGCGAGGGTCGCCAGCAGCAGCGTGCCCGGGTCCAGCTCGGCCGGGGACGAGTGCATCAGCATCGCGGTCAGCCGCACCCGGGGCGAGGCCGCCTGGTTCGGGTCGATGGCCGGCCAGCGCACCGTACGGCCGATCAGTTTGCCCTGCTCACGACGGAGCACACCGGCGGTGACCAGCCGGGTGCCCACCCGCTCGTTGATGTTGAGCTGGGTCCGCAGGTAGCGGATCCACAACCGGGCCGGATGCGCCCCCTCGCGACGCAGGATCTCGGTGATCAGCAGGTCGGTGAGCGGCTCCTGCCACAGCCGCGGATCGACGGCGGCGATCCCCCCTCCGTCGAGGGCGATCCGGCCCTCGAACATCAGCTCGGCGAGCGCGGCGCCGGCCAGCCCGCACTCCAGCCGGTCGACCGCGACGTGTGGCTTGCCGGTGAACTCGTCGTGTCCGATAAGGAACAGCGCATCCGCAAGCCGGTAAGTGGCCTGCGCCCCGGGGTAGGTCATGGTCCATCCTCGAACGGTGGCCGTGATCGTCGACACGGGACGGTACGGCATGACCACGCACAGCTCAATTCTGGCCGTTCAGGCGCACCCCAATCGATATCGAAGCGGGGTTGTCACGATACGTGATCACCAATACCCTGCTTCAGGTTGTTCCGAAGTAGACACATCGATCCCCTCACCCCCTCCCCTGGAGAAGCCTTGTCCTCCGATCCGTTCTTCTCCGACGGTGGGCTGCGCCGCGGTCGTCTCGGCACCGCTCACCTCGTCTTCTTCACCGTCGCCGCGTCCGCCCCGCTGACCGTTCTCGGCGGCGGTGTCACCACCATGTACGCGGTCAGCGGCAACATCGGCGCCGCGCTCGGATACGTGCTCCTGGCCGCCGTACTGGCCGTCTTCGCCACCGGCTACGCCGCGATGAGCCGGTACGTCGCCAACGCGGGCGCGTTCTACGCGTACATCGCCAACGGCCTCGGCCGGGCCGGCGGGGTGGCCGGCTCGGCGGTCGCGCTCGCGGCGTACAACGCGATCCAGATCGGTCTGTACGGCCTGCTCGGTGCGATCCTGGGCGACTTCATGGACGCCAAGACCGGCATCAGCCTCGACTGGTGGGTCTGGGCGCTGCTGGCCTGGGTGTTCATCGGCGCGCTCGGCGTGTTGCGCATCGACCTCAACGCCACGGTCCTCGCCGTGCTGCTCATCCTCGAGTGCGTTGCCGTGCTGATCTTCGACCTGGTCGCCTTCGCCAACCCCGACGGCGGCACCGTCACCACCGCCGGCATCAGCCCCAGCCACCTGTTCGGCGCCGGCTTCGGCGCGGTGCTCGCGTTCACCATCGCCTCCTTCACCGGCTTCGAGAGCGGCGCCATCTACAGCGAGGAGGTCAAGGACCCGCGTCGCACGGTGGCCCGGGCCACCTACATCGCGGTCGCGTTCACCGGTCTGTTCTACGCCTTCTCCGCCTGGGCGCTCACCGTGCTCACCGGTCCGGAGAACGCCCCGGCAGCCAGTGCCGAGGCCGGGCCGGGCATCATCTTCGGCGCGCTCGACCAGTACACCGGCGCCGTCGTCGCCGACATCGCCAACGTCCTGTTCATCACCAGCGTGCTCGCCGCCCTGCTGTCGTTCCACAACGGCGTGGCGCGCTACCTGTTCGCGCTGGGCCGGGAGCGGGTCCTGCCGGGCTTCCTCGGCGCCACCTCCAGCCGCAGCGGTGCGCCGGTCGCGGGCTCGCTGGTGCAGAGCGTCCTCGCCGTGGTGGTGTTCCTGGCGTTCGCGATGACCGGCCGTGACCCGGTCATCGACCTGTTCACCTGGCTGTCCGGCGCCGCCGCTGTCGGCGTCGTGCTGCTGATGACGCTCACCTCGGCCTCCGTGGTGGGCTTCTTCCGGGGCCGTCCCGGCCCGGAGAGCGCGTGGCAGCGGGCGATCGCCCCGGCGCTCGGCACGGTCCTGCTCACCGCCGTGCTGCTGGTGCTGCTGTTCAACTTCGACGCGCTGCTCGCCCCCGACACGGCGAGCTACCTGAAGTGGCTGCTCCCGGCGATCCCGGTGGCGGCGGGCGTGGTCGGCCTGATCTGGGGCGCGATCCTGCGCACCAGCCGACCGGACACGTACCGCCGGATCGGCCAGGTCACCGAGGAGGGCCTGCACGAGCCCGGCCTGCACCCGGCCCCCGAGGCCGACCG
>NZ_JBMVFV010000134.1:0-9194 GCF_049538395.1 Micromonospora sp. AB353
CCGGGCGGCCACCCCGGCTGCTGCGCCCCCGCACCGCCGCCGAGTCGGTGCGGGTGCTCGCGCTCGGCGAGGTGCGCGCCATCGGGTACGCGGCCGGCGAGCAGCGCCTGCACGCCACGGTGACCGGGGCCGACGGCGGTACGGCGACGATCACCGCCACCCACCACGCCGCCGCCCCTGGTGCACTCGACGCGCTCGCGGCGGCGCTGGACGGCACGCACGGGCCGCCGCGCTACGTCAGCGGGACGGTGCGCCGGGGCGCCGACGGACTCGTCGTCGAGCCGCTGGCGGTGGTCGCCGACACTGTGGTCGTACCCGATCTGGCACCCGGGGTGGGCGACGGCCGGCTGGCCGGCGCGGTCGACGCCCGGCCCGACCCGGTCGCCGCGGCGCTGGGCGCGGCGTCGGCGCTGCTCGCGCAGGCCGCGCACACCGGCCTGCGGCACCTGCCGGCCGGGTTCCCGGAACGGCTGCGCGCGACGGCGGCCGGGCTCGCCGCGGTCGGCCTGGACCGCTGCGGCGCGACAGTGTCCGCCCTGGCCGGTGCGCTCGGCGCCGACCCGGGCGAACCGGCGGTACGGGCCTGGGTGGACGCCTGGATCCGGCTGTCGGTGACGGCGGAGTCCCGGTGAGCCGGTCCCCACGGCCGGTCCGGGTCGCTACGGTGTGACGGTGGCGACCACGGCGGCGCAGGAGATCCAGGTGGGGGAGCGGCTGGTTCGCGTCTCCAGCCCCGACAAGCCCTACTTCCCGGAGCGCGGGCTGACCAAGCTGGACGTGATCAGCTACTTCCTGTCCGTCGGCGACGGCATCCTGCGCGCGCTACGGGACCGGCCGACCATGCTGGAACGCTGGCCGCGCGGCGTGTTCGAGGGCGCGAAGGTCGCCACCCGGCAGACGAACAAGGGCGACGCGTTCTACCAGAAGCGGCTCCCGGCCGGCGCGCCCGACTGGGTCCGCACCGCGCACATCACGTTCCCCAGTGGGCGTACCGCCGACGAGGTCGCGCCGAGCGAGCTGGCGGTGGTGATCTGGGCGGCCAACCTGGGCACGCTGCGGTTCCACCCGTGGCCGGTGTCGAAGGACGACGTGGAACACCCCGACCAGCTGCGCATCGACCTCGACCCGATGCCGGGTGTCGACTTCGCGCAGGTGGTGCCGGTGGCGCACGAGGTACGCGCGTTCCTGACGGAGCTGGGCCTGGAGGGCTTCCCGAAGACCACCGGCGGGCGCGGCATCCACGTCTACGTCTCGATCGAGCCGCGCTGGAGCTTCGGTGAGTGCCGGCGGGCGGTGCTCGCGCTGGGCCGGGAGATGCAGCGCCGCCTGCCCGACCTGGTCACCACCACCTGGTGGCGCGACCAGCGGGACCGGCCGGTCTTCGTCGACTACAACCAGATGGCCCGCGACCACACCATGACCTCGGCGTACTCGATCCGGCCGACGCCGGCGGCGCTGGTCTCGGCGCCGCTGGAGTGGTCCGAGCTGGACGACGCCCGCCCGGAGGACTTCGACGTGCTCAGCATGCCCGCGCGGTTCGCCGGGCGGGGCGACCCGCACGCCGCGCTGGACGGGCGGCGGTACTCGCTGGAGGCGCTGCTGGAGCGGGCCGACGCCGAGGGGCTGGAGTCGCCGCCGGAACGCTGACCGGTCAGTCCCAGGGGCTCTGCGTACCGTCGAACTCCTCGAACACCAGCCAGGTACGTGTGGACAGCACCCCGGCGATGCTCTGCACCCGGTCCAGCACCACGTCCCGCAACGTCGCGTTGTCCGGTGCCCGGACCAGGGCGAGGACGTCGTGCTCGCCGCTGAGCAGCGCCGCGTGCTCGATGTAGCGCACCCGGGCCAGCTCGGCGGAGACCTCCCGCCAGGTGTTCTGTTCGATGGTCAGCGCGATGTACGCCGAGGTGCCCAGCCCGGCCGGCTCCGGCGCGACCCGCGCGGTGAACCCGGTCAGCACGCCGTCGCGCAGCAGCCGCTCCACCCGGGCGTACGCGTTGGTGCGGGAGACGTGCACCCGTTCGGCGAGCGTACGGATGGACGTGCGGGCGTCGCGGACCAGTTCGCGCAGGATCCGCCGATCCACCTCGTCCAGCGGCCCGGCCGAACGTCCCGTTCCGCCCGCCGCGCCCGGTGTGGCGCCGGTCTCCTGGCTCACCTCAGCCGCCCTCCTGTGCCATTCGTCCCGCGTTCATCCCGCATGTTGAGTCAATCATCCACGACCGGGAGCATAGGGCCACCACACGTCCAGGAGGTCCCCGCCGTGACGACCACACCCCGGGCGGTCCGCAGGGCATCCCCGCGCACCCGCCGGAAGTCCACCCCGGCCGCACCCGACCCGTCGGCCGGCTTCATGCCGCAGCGGGAGCCGGTCCGGCTGCTCGAACCCGACGGGACCCCGCTGCCAGCCCGCGACGACTACCCGGAGCCGCCGGTCGAGACGCTGCGCGAGATGTACCGGCGGATGGTCGTCGGCCGCCGCTTCGACGTGCAGGCCACCGCGCTGACCAAGCAGGGCCGCCTCGCCGTCTACCCGTCCGCGCGTGGCCAGGAGGCGTGCCAGATCGGCGGCGTCCTCGCGCTGCGCGAGGACGACTGGGTGTTCCCCACGTACCGCGAGTCGATGGCGCTCACCGCGCGCGGCCTCGACCCGGTCGAGGTGCTCACGCTGCTACGCGGCGACTGGCACTGCGGGTACGACCCGGCCGCCACGCACACCGCGCCGCAGTGCACGCCGCTCGCCACCCAGTGCGTGCACGCCGCCGGGCTGGCCTACGGCGAGTCGTACCAGGGGCGCGACACCGTGGCGCTGGCGTTCATCGGCGACGGCGCCACCAGCGAGGGCGACTTCCACGAGGGCATCAACTTCGCCGCCGTGTTCAAGGCGCCCGTCGTCTACCTGGTGCAGAACAACAAGTACGCGATCAGCGTGCCGCTGTCCCGGCAGACCGCCGCACCCAGCCTCGCGTACAAGGGCGTCGGCTACGGCGTACCCAGCGAGCAGGTCGACGGAAACGACCCGGTGGCCGTCCTGGCGGTGCTGGAGCGCGCCGTCGCGCACGCCCGCGCCGGCAAGGGCCCCTACCTGGTCGAGGCGCACACGTACCGGATGGAACCGCACACGAACGCCGATGACCAGACCCGCTACCGCGACGCCGACGAGGTCGAGGCGTGGCGCGACCGCGACCCGGTCGCCCGGCTCGAGGCGTACCTGCGGGCCAAGGGCGTCCTCGACGACGCCGCCGTCGCGGCGATCGCCGAGGAGGCCGAGGAGTACGCCGCGACGCTGCGCCGCCGGATGGACTCCCAGCCGACAGTGGACCCGCTGAGCCTGTTCGACCACGTGTACGCCGAGCCGACGCCGCAACTCGTCGAGCAGCGCGAGATGGTCCGGGCCGAGCTGGCCGCCGACGCGGAGGGGGACGACTGATGGCCACCATGACCATGGCGAAGGCACTCAACGCCGCGCTCGCCGACGCGATGCTCGACGACGACCGCGTGCTCGTCTTCGGCGAGGACGTCGGCCAGCTCGGCGGCGTCTTCCGGATCACCGACGGGCTTCAGGCCCGGTTCGGCGACAAGCGCTGCTTCGACACCCCGCTCGCCGAGGCCGGCATCGTCGGGTTCGCCGTCGGCCTCGCCATGTCCGGGCTGCGGCCGGTGGTGGAGATGCAGTTCGACGCGTTCGCGTACCCGGCGTTCGAGCAGATCGCCTCGCACGTGGCGAAGCTGCGCAACCGCACCCGTGGCGCGTTGAGCGTGCCGATCGTCATCCGGGTGCCGTACGCCGGTGGTATCGGTGGCGTGGAGCACCACTGCGACTCGTCCGAGGCGTACTACGCGCACACGCCCGGCCTGAAGGTGGTCACGCCCGCGACCGTGGACGACGCGTACTCGCTGCTGCGCGCCGCCATCGACGACCCGGACCCGGTGGTGTTCCTGGAGCCCAAGAAGCTCTACTTCACCAGCGCCGAGGCGGAGTTGCCCGCCCGTACCGCGCCGATCGGCAGCGCCGTGGTGCGCCGCCCCGGCACCGACGCGACGCTGATCGCGTACGGGCCGGCGGTGCCGGTGGCGCTGGCCGCCGCCGAGGCCGCCCGCGAGGAGGGCTGGGACCTGGAGGTCGTCGACGTGCGCAGCATCGTGCCGTTCGACGACGCCACCGTCACCGCCTCGGTCCGCCGTACCGGGCGGTGCGTGGTGATCCAGGAGGCGCAGGGCTTCGCCGGCGTCGGCGCGGAGATCGCCGCCCGGGTGCAGGAACGCTGCTTCCACGCGCTGCACGCGCCGGTGCTGCGGGTGTCCGGCCTGGACATCCCGTACCCGGCGCCGATGCTGGAGCACACCCACCTGCCGTCGGTCGACCGGGTGCTGGACGCCGTGGCCCGGCTCCAGTGGGACGACCAGCCCGACACGAGGTGGGTGGCGGCATGAGCACGGCTCTTGGGACCCGGGACTTCCTGCTGCCGGACCTCGGGGAAGGTCTGAGCGAGGCGGAGATCGTCGAGTGGCGGGTCGCCGTCGGCGACGTCGTCACCGTGGACCAGACGGTGGTCGAGGTGGAGACCGCCAAGGCCGTCGTCGACGTGCCGTGCCCGTACGCCGGCCGGGTCGTGGCCCTGCACGGCGCGGCCGGTGAGGTACTCCCGGTCGGCCAGCCACTCATCACCATCGCCTCGCTCGACGACGCCCCCGACCCGCACGCCACCTACCGCGAGGAGGAGCGGGCCGGGTCCGGAAACGTCCTGATCGGCTACGGCACCGGCCACGGCGGCACGGGCCGCCGGCGGCGCCGGCCCCGGCTGGCGCTGGCCCCCGAGCCCGGTACGCCGGTCGCGTCGGACCCCGTGCCCGATCCGGCGGCCGGCTCTCCCGCCGGCGCTCCGGCTCCGGCGAGCCCGGTTCCGGCCGGTTCGTCGCGTCCGGCGGGCCCGGATCCGGTGGGCTTGTCGGTTCCGAACGGCACGGCGGCCCCGGCGGACCGTACGGCTGAGCCGGCGCAGACCGGCGCACGGTCGGCGCCGCTGGTCATCTCGCCGATCGTGCGGCGGCTGGCCAAGGAGCACGGCATCGACCTGGCGTCGCTGCGCGGCACCGGGCCGGGCGGCGTGATCCGCCGGGCCGACCTGGACGCCGCCGTGGCCGCCCCCGCTGCGGCGACCCGGCTCGCAGCGGTGCCGGACGCCCCGGCCGCCCACGCCGGGCTCGCCCCGGCCGGCGACGGCGACACGGTCATCCCGCTCACCGGCATCCGCAAGGTGATCGCCGACAAGCTCTCCCGCAGCCGGCGGGAGATCCCCGAGGTGACCATCTGGGTCGACGTGGACGCCACCGGCCTGCTGGAGACGCGCGCCGCGATCAACGCGGCCACCCCGGACACGCCGGTGAGCATCCTGGCGCTGCTGGCCCGGATCTGCCTCAGCGGCCTGCGGAGGTACCCGCAGCTCAACGCGCACGTCGACACCGAGGGTCAGCGGATCGTCCAGTCCGCGGGCGTGCACCTGGGCATCGCCGCGCAGACCGACAGGGGCCTGGTCGTGCCGGTGCTGCGCGACGCGCAGCGGCTCACCACCCGGGAGCTGGCCGCCGCGCTCGCCGAGACCACTGCGGCGGCCCGGGCCGGCACGCTGCCGCCGGCGCGGCTGACCGGCGGGACGTTCACGCTCAACAACTACGGCGTGTTCGGGGTGGACGGCTCCACGCCGATCATCAACCACCCGGAGGCGGCGCTGCTCGGCGTCGGCCGGATCGTGGACAAGCCGTGGGTGGTGGACGGGCAGCTCGCCGTCCGCAAGGTGACCCAGATCAGCCTCACCTTCGACCACCGCGTCTGCGACGGCGGCGTGGCCGGCGGCTTCCTGCGCCACGTGGCGGACTGCGTCGAGCAGCCGGCCCTCCTGGTAGCCAACGTCTGACGCCGTCCCGCCCGGCCCCGGCCTCTCCTCGCGGAGGGCCGGGGCCGCGCCCGTCCCGCCGCCCGCCTCGCGCGACCGTTGTTCCGGCGGGTGGATCCGCTCGAGATCTTGGTAGGAGAGCGCCCCTATGAGGGCCGTTTCGTACCAAGATCTCGCCCTGTCTCCTCGGGGAACCGGGCGGAGGGCGCGGAGGGCGCTTAGGGCGCAAGCTGGTACGGGAATCACCTGTCCGGCACGATTCTCCGCAACCGTTTCCGAGCAATTCCGCCGAAGGTGCCACGGCGTGATCCCGGGCCTACAGAATGTGGGCGAGAGGGTTCGGAAATGGGGGGCGAAATATGTTTGCGAGGCGCCGACTGACGCTTTTCGCGATGACCGTCGCAGCCGCGCCGCTGGCGGTCGGCGCGTGCACCGCCGGCCCGAAGTCGGTGGCGAAGCGGGCCGAGGCGGCGCCGCCGTCGGTCTCCGTGACGCCGGCCGACAGTACCCGGGACGTGCCGATCAGCGCGGAGGTGGGCACGAAGGTGAGCAACGGCAAGGTGACAGCCGTCAAGCTGACCGACGACAAGGGCAACGCGGTGCCGGCCCAGCCGCGGGAGGACGGTTCCGGCTGGGTGCCGGACCGGCCGCTCGCCAATTCCCGGACGTACACCGCGGAGGTGACCGCGACCGGCGATTCCGGCAAGACCGCCACGCAGAAGACGACGTTCACGACGATGGCCAAATCCACCAAACCGGCAGTCACCAGCGAATTGTATTTCCGGCCGAATCAGACGTACGGGACGGCGATGCCGGTCGTGCTCGGATTCGACCCGCCGATTCCCAAGGAGGCCCGCGCGGACGTCCAGCGCCGGCTGTTCGTGAAGACCGATCCACCGCAGCCGGGCACCTGGTCCTGGGTGGCCGACGGCAAGCAGGCCGAGTACCGGGCGCCGGACCGCTGGAAGCCGGGCACGAAGATCAGCGTGCGCAGCGCCCTGGAGGGCCTGCCGATCGGCAAGGAGGCGGTCGGCGACTCCGACCGGGTCGCGAGCGCCAAGGTCGGCCGCGAGGTGACGCTGGACATCGACAACGCGACCAAGCAGATGACCGCCTACGAGGACGGCAAGGCGGTCAAGAAGATCCCGGTCAGTCTCGGCAAGGAGAGCACGCCGACGTCCAGCGGCACCATGGTGATCATGGAGAAGCACGAGCACACCACTTTCGACACCCGGGGCGAGCCGAACGGCGGCTACGTGGTCGACGTGGACGACGCCCAGCGGCTGACCTGGGGTGGTGAGTTCATCCACTCCGCGCCGTGGTCGGAGGGGGAGCAGGGCTACACCAACACCTCGCACGGCTGCACGAACGTCTCGGCCACCGCCGCGGACTGGCTGATGGGCTTCACGCAGGTCGGTGACCTGGTGACGGTCAAGGGCACCGAGGTGAAGCTGGACCAGGGCAACGGCTTCACCGCCTGGAACGTCAGCTGGGACGAGTTCGCCAAGGGCAGCGCGCTGCCCGTACCGGCGGGGCTGAAGCCCACGCAGAGCGCCACGCCGCACCCGGGCGCGGTGGCCGGCGGGTCGTCACCGGCCCCGGCCCCCTCGCGGAGCAACAGCGGCGGCTGAACCTGGGGAGGAACGGCCACGGGGCCGGCCCGCGTCCGCGCGGGCCGGCCCCGCGTCGTCTCAGTCCAGGCCGACCCGGGCCACCCCGGCCGCGGTCAGGCTGCCCAGCCAGAGGTGGCGGCCGTGCTGCCGCACGCCGGTGACCATCGGGTACGCCCCGCTCGGGCCGTGCAGCGTGCGCAGCACCCGGCCGTCGCCGTCGACCAGCGCGACCAGCCCGTAGCGGCGCGGCTGCGGCTGCACCGCGCCGGGCAGCAGGGCCACGATCTGCCGGACCCGGGGATGCGGCAGCAGCCGTTCCATCGCCCGCAGCCGCGGGCTGGGCAGCGCCACCCAGTAGGTGCCGTCGCCGACGCCGGAGATGTTGTCCGGGTACGCGGGCAGGTCGGTGAGCACAGTGGCCCGCCCGCCGGGCAGGTCGACCCGGAGCAGCCGGTGGGTGGCGGTCTCGGCGAGCATCAGCGCCGACTCGTCCGGGGTGAGCGCGAGCCCGTTGGGGAAGTAGAGCCCGTCGGCGACCACCTCGGTGCGCCCGGTGCGCCTGTCGTAGGCGAGGACCCGCCCGTTGGGCCGGTGCTCCAGCAGGTCGCGTTTCCAGTGCGAGAGCGGGAACCGGTCGGACGAGTCGGTGAAGTAGACGGTGCCGTCGCGCGCCACCGCCGCGTTGTCCGCCAGGTGCACCGGCGGCGCGGTCCCGGTCAGCTCGTGCACCCGGCCGCCCGGGTCGACCCGCAGCAGCCCCCGGTAGGCGTCGCAGACCAGCAGCCCGCCGTCGATCGGATCGCGTTCGATGCCCAGCGGCCGCCCGCCGGTCTCGGCCAGCAGCGTCGGCGGCGTGCCGGGCGGGGAGTCGGCCGGCCACCACCAGAGCCGGCCGTCCTCGTCGCCGCTGACCACCCGGCCGTCGCCGTCTACCACGACGTCCTCGGGGCCGTGCCCGCCGGCCGGCAGTGGCAGCAGGTCGGCCCGGTCGAGCCGGGTGTCAGCGGGCGACCAGGGGCCGGTGAGCGGCGGCGGCACCGTCGCCGGCTCGCGGACCGGCCGGATCAGCAGTGGGGCGCGCGGGCGGGGGACGACCATCGGCTCATTGTGGCCCCGCGACGTCGGGCAGGGCAGTCCCCGACGGCGTTTCGCCGCTTCCCGCGCGGCGTGGCGGCACGGCTGCGGGATGACCCTGAGACGGCTCGGGGTCGGTTCCCGGACACTACCCGGAACCCCCCGCCGCGAGGTCCGGAAATGTCGGTGGGCGCGGGTAGGTTTGGCCGCATGGTACACAGCGGTGAGCGCTTCTTCGTGGCGATGGACGTGCACGACCACGTGGTCGAGCTGCGACCGGTCGGCGAGATCGACATCGCCACCGTGACGGCGTTCCGGGCCGCGCTCTGGGCGGCGCCGGCCCGGCCGGTGCTGCGGGTCGACCTGTCCGGTGTCCGGCTGCTCTCCGCCGCCGGGGTCCGCGCGCTGGTCGCCACCCACCTGCGGGTCCGCTCCCGCGGTGGCGAGCTGGTGCTCACCGATCCCGACCCGGTGGTGGCCCGGGTGCTGCGGGTGACCGGCCTGCACCGGGTGCTCCCGGTGCGCTGCACCGGCCCCACCCAGAACCTGCCGGACCGCGCGCCGGACCTGCCCGGTCGCCCTCGCGAGCTGGTGGCCTGCGCGGCCTGAACAG
>NZ_JBMVFV010000135.1:0-9159 GCF_049538395.1 Micromonospora sp. AB353
GGCGGGGGGAGCGGGGTTGGCACCTCGAACGTCAGCCACGATCACGGCGGAACACACTTCAGCCATCCCCACTCCCGGCCCAACGGGCACGGCAACCTCAGCCTGCCGCCGTCACCGACAGACACCCCGGACACGATGTGCGAGTTCGGTGGGCATCGGCCCTCTTCGACGAGCGCGGAAGAGCGTGCGGTGATGCCCATAAAGGGCGCGCGGCGCCAGCCCTGCCGCAAGGGCTTTCGGCGGTTCAGTAGCCCCACCGGTGCCGGACGCGGGTTTCGCTTACCGGGATTTCGGGGTGGGGACTTCGGGTTCGTCGCCTACGCCGACACCGACACCGCCCAGGACGTCCTGGTCCGCGTTGTCGGTGGCGACACCGACCCGGGAGCCCAGACCGCCCCCCTCGCACGCGCCCGCGAGTTGTGGTGGCTCTCCCGCGCCGTACGGGCCAAGTACACCGCCATCTCCCGCGCCGTGCCGCTGCTGCTCGCCGGGTACGCCGGCGCCGCCACCACCGCAGCCCTGGCGATCTGGGCCCGGTGACCACGATGACCGCGACCACCACCCTCGTCGTGCAGGACCCCGTCGACGCCTACGAACTGTTCGCCCACGCCCGCACCGTGCTCAGGCTGCCCCTGGACGGCCGATGGCACCTGGTCGACCACGGCCGCGTCCACATGCTGCAAACCCTGCCCGGACAGGGCGCACCGGCCCTGGCCAGCGTGCACCTCCCCGTCGACGGCAGCCGGCACCCCGGCGAGCCCCACGCCGGCATCCCCGGCGGCTACGCCCTGCTCGCCTTCACCACCGACGGCGGCGACACCAACAGGACCCAGCGCCGGCACCGCGACCTCGCCGGCCAGGCTAGTGCGTGGCTGACCCACCGACGGCTTCGCTGGACCTGGTCACACGCCGACGGGCCCTTCACGACCAACCACGCCGATCTTGCGACCAGGGGCCAAATAGTTGATCTTTTTGGGGGTCTGCGCGGTCCCTGATCGCTGCCACGGTGGTTGACCGCTGTGAGTCGATCTCCTCTGAGCATCGGCGAGCTGGTCGAGCACTGGACCCTTGTCCCTGCTGAGCTGGACCTGGTTGCGTCCAAGCATGGCGAGATACGGCCGGGTTCGCGCTGTTGCGGAGGTTCTACGACCGGTACGGCCGCTTCCCGCGAGGTTGGGCAGATCTGCGCCCGGAGGCGATGGACTTCGCCTCTCGCCAGGTCAAGGCGGAGCCGGGTTACTTGGCGTTCTACGGAGACCAGGGCCAGCGGATCCATCACACCCCCAATCGGCTAGATCAACCCGACAACGCACCCAGAATCCAATCCACGGATTCAGGCTAAGGTCCGGTCCGGCAGCGGAACAGGGGCGCAGGACCTGCGGCAGGGTGGGGCGAGCGCCCCACCCTGCCGTTGAACTCAGCCGATCTGCAGGGTCACGTCGTCCAGCACGAAGCTGGTCTGCAGGTAGGCGTCCTCGGTGCCGGTGAAGGTCAGCGTGACCGTCTGGCCGGCGTACGCGCCGAGGTTGACGGTGCGCTGCGTGTAGCCCGTGGCAGCGTTCATGTTGGACAGCGACGCCACGGTGGTGCCGTTGGCCTTGATCGTGAACACGTCGTAGGCGAGCGCCCCGTACTCGCTCGTGTCGATGTGCAGCCAGTAGGTCAGTACCGCACTGGTGCAGCCCGACGGGATGGTGACGGTCTGGCTGATGGCCTCGGTCGCGGTGTAGCCGTTTCCGCCGAGCCACGCGTACCGGGTGCCGCTGCGCGGCACCTGCCCGATAGAGGTGCCGATCACGCCGGTGGAGCCGGTCCACGGCGAGGTGCCGCTTTCGAACCCGCCGTTGAGGATCAGCTGGGCGGCGGTGCAGCCGCCCGGCCCGCCGGTCACGGTCAGCGTGTACGTGGTGCTGTGCGACACCGACCCCGTGCCGGTGATGGTGATGGTGTAGGTGCCGCCGGCCACCGACGAGCCGACCGCGATGGTGGCGGTCGACGAGCTGCCGGAGGTGACCGACGACGGGCTGAACGAGACCGTTACGCCCGTGGGGGCGCCGCTGGCGGTCAGGGTCACCGTCTGGGCGCTGCCCGAGGTGGTGGCGGTGCCGACGGTGGTCGTGGTGCTGGACCCCGCGTTCACGGTGCCCGACGAGGGGCTGGCCGAGATCGAGAAGTCGTTGGTCGGCGTCGAGGTGCCGACCGCCCGGTTCCACAGCGTGTAGGCGATGCCGTCGGCAGCCCGGTTCAGCGCGGTGGCGTCGATGTTGCTGAGGGTGTCGCACGAGGAGTGGTAGCAGGAGTCGTAGGACTGACCGGCCGTGCCGCCCCACTTCGACGCCTGGGCCGACGTCTTGGTGGCGCTGGCGCCCATCGCGTAACCGGAGGTCGGGATGCCCGCGTTCTGGAACGAGTAGTCGTCGGAACGGCCCTGGCCCTCGACGTTCTCCTCCGGCTGCAGGCTGAGGGAGTCCCAGTACGCCTTCATCGGCTGCGACGCGGTCGAGGTGATGTTGTTGATGAAGTAGCCGCCGTTCTTCGACGCGATCATGTCGAAGTTGTAGTAGGCCTTGATCGCCGTTCGCTGGGTACTGGTCAGCGAGTTGACGTAGAACTTGGAGCCGTTGAGGCCCTGTTCCTCGTCGGTCCACCAGCCGAAGCGGACCTTGTTCAGCATGGTCGGGTTCTGCGCGGCCAGCGCGAGGGCGACCTCGAGCAGCGCCGCCGAGCCGGAGCCGTTGTCGTTCATGCCCGGACCGGCCGAGACGCCGTCCAGGTGGGCGCCGAACATGTAGACGTTGCTCGCGTTACCGCCCGGCCACTCGGCGATCAGGTTCGGGCCTGCACCGCTGGTGCAGCCGGAGGTGCAGGGCTGCTCGGTGACGGTGAAGCCGGCGGCCTGCAGCTTGCCCTTGACGTACGCCACCGACTGCAGGTAGCCCTGGCCGGTCGAGCGGCGGGTGCCGCCGTTGTTGGTGGCGATGGTGCTGAGCTGTGTCAGGTGCGCCTGCACGTTGGCGACGTCGATGTCCGGCGCGGTGCCACCGGGGGTGCCGCCGTTGACCGTGAGCGTGTACTGCGCGGTGTGGGTGATCGAACCGGTGCCGGTCACGGTGATGGTGTACGTGCCCGCAGCCGCACTGGAGGTGGTCGCCACCGTCATCGTGGAGCTGTTGCCCGACGTCACCGACGTCGGGCTGAACGACACGGTGACCCCCGACGGGGCACCCGAGGAGGTCAGCGACACGGTCTGCGCGCTGCCGGAGACGGTCGCGGTGTTGACCGTCGCGGTGACCGAGGAGCCCGCGTTGACGCTGCCCGAGGTGGGGCTGACCGAGACGGAGAAGTCGGTGCTGGAACCGGTGCAGGTCGGGTCGCCGGTCTGGGCCGGGACCGCGACCGCGTTCCACGCGTCCTTGGTCCGGTTGAACAGGACGCACGAGGAGTCCAGGTTCTTCGCGGCGGTCAGGGTCGCGGTGCGGTACTTCTTGTGGGTCATGCCGGAGGTCTTGAGCAGCATGCCGCCGTAGAAGATCTTTCCGGCGGACTGGATGCCGACGCCGGTGACCGACGACGGGCCGCCCGAGCAGATGGGGCTGTTCGGCTTGCCGCCGCCCGGCGCGCTGCCCTCGGCGAGCAGGTAGAACCAGTGGTTGAGCGGGCCGGCGGCCGCGTGTACCTCGGTGTTCGGGATCGACGAGGAGTAGCAGTTCGGGTGGCCGCCGACCAGCGAGGGGTTGTACATGTTGCGGATCGGGCCGTCGCCGACGAGGTCGATCTCCTCACCGACCAGGTAGTCGGGTTCGTCGTAGGCGCTGGACTGGTTGGCGTATGCCTCGGTCAGGGCGCCGAAGATGTCGCCGGTGGCTTCGCCGAGGCCGGCTTCGGAGCTGGTGCCGCCGGGGGTGTTCTGGTCGAGGCCGTGGCCGAACTCGTGGCCGACCACGTCCATCGACGAGATCCAGTTGCCTGCCGAGTTCTTGCCGATCGTGATCGTGGAGCCGTCCCAGTAGGCGTTCTGCTCGTTCAGGCCGACCTTGATCGGCCAGCTGCCACCGTTGCCGTTGTGCCCGTTGCGGCCCAGCCAGGCCGACAGCATGTCCCATTCCTTCTGCGCCGAGTACAGTGCGTCGACGCAGCCGGTCTCCTTGCTGGTGCCCACCCCGTTGCCCCAGCTGTCGTCCGCGCCGGAGAAGACGGTACTGGTGCTGTAGTCCTGGCAGTTCAGGCCGGTGCGCGTGGTGTCGCGCAGGTAGTACGTGCTGCCCGACTGCGACGTGGTGATCGACAACGGGCTGGGCCCGTTCCACTTGCCGGTGCCGGAACCGGCCGCGGCGTCCTCCTGCTTGGCCAGCACCTGGCCGGTGCGCGCGTCCACGAAGACATGCAGGTGGCTGGGCGCCGAGGCGGTGCGCCCGGCGACGACGACCTCCCACGCGAGGCGGGCGGTGCTGTCCTTGACGTGCACCACCAGGGTGCGCGACTCGACCCGGTCGACCTTCGCGAGCAGGCTCTTGGCGGTCTGCTCGGCACGGTCGACGGCGACCGTCGGCACCACCGACACGTTGATCTTCGTCTTGGTGGCGGCCGAGATCGCCCGGATCGCGCCCTTGCCGTCGGCGAGTACGGCGGCGTCGCCGCCGACCACCGGCAGGCCCCGGTAGGTGCGCTCGTAGGCAATGGAGAACAGGCCGTCCACCCACGGGATCACCATGCGACGGTCGTACTGCTCGAAGGGGCCTTTCGCCAGCGCGTCGTGACCGCCGTCGGCAGCGCGGTCGGCTGCAGAGATCGCCAGCGACAGCGGGCTCTGTGCAACCGTGGGTGTAGGGGGCGGGGTGGCTGCGGTCGACTGGGTGGCCACCCCGGTCACGGTGCCCAGGGTAAGCGCAACCGCGACAGCGGCCGCCATGGCAGTTCTTCGATACATCGCAATCCTCCCGCCGAGATGGGTTGAGGGGTGTGGCAGCAGGGCCCGTGTTGATGGGATCTCCGGCAACCGGTGACAGCTCGGCTTTGGCGATGACACTAGGAACGGCGGAGGCTGGCCGAAATCAGGGCAACCCCTTGCTCTGGTGCGCGAAGGACCGTCGGGCGCACTATGATCCGGTGCCAGATTCTGCGACGGCAGTGAATGCGCATCAGGGGGCCACCGGCACCATGCTGCCGGTGGTACCGGGCGTCGTGCGCGGCGCCCGTCGGGTGGTGCTGTTCGGTCCGCCCGGGATCGGCAAGACCGCTGCGGCCGGTGTACTCGGGCAGCAGCTGGGCATGCCTGTCCTAAGGCTGGCTCCGAGCCCACAGGACGCCCAGGTCCCCTACACCGGACTGCTCGAACTCGCACTGGCCCTCCAACCGCTGCCGGCCGCGCGGGAACTCGCGACCGGAATCGACAAGGCCGTCGGAGTGCCGGGCTCTGCCGATCCCGCCGGGACCGCTCTACGGCTGCGCCGGTTGACCGCCACCCTGCTGCTGGACACCCCGCCTCTGACACTGGTGGTGGACAACGCCCAGTGGCTGGATACGGCCAGCGCGGCCGTCTTGCGTTGGGCACTGCGCCTGGCTCCCGACCTTCCCGTCATAGCCGCAGAGCGAATCTGGCGCCCGGGGAGCGAAGGCCACTGGTGCGGCGAGGACCCCTGTGCGGTACGCATCCCGGCGCTGACACCCGATCAGGTCGCAACCCTGCTGTCGCCGTACCGGCTAACCCCCTACGAGGTCACGCAGACCCACATCCGCAGCGGAGGGAACCCGGCCCTAGCCCTCGCATTCGCCGGGGCCCGCAGCCGCGCCACCGACCTGCCGGCCGCTCAGGGTCTCGTAGACGACCTGGTCCTGCCGCCGGCCGCCCGCCGACTGGTGAACGAATGGCTGGGCACTGTGTCGGCCGAAGTTCAGGAACTGTTGACGGTCGCCGCACTCGACGACCGGCCCGACCGCGAACTGCTGAGCCGCCTCGCCGGCCCGCCCGCCGAAAACCTTCTCGCAGAGGCCGAGGCAGCCGGACTGATCGACATCGGGCAGGTCGACGGGAAGATCCGGTTCGCCGCCGCCGCGATCGGTGCCGAACTCGCGGCCCGACCGCCGGTCGCCACACGCAGGCTCCTGCACGCCCGCCTGGCCGAAGCCAGCCGCGACAGCATCCGCCGCGACCGTCACACCACGCTGGCGGCCGACACCAACGACCCGCAGTCGGCCGACTGCGCCGACCGCGCCGCCGCCCGCGCCCGGCTGCGCGGAGAACCCGCACTAGCGGCCGAGCTCTCCCTGCTCGCCGCCGAACGTACCCCGGAGACCGACGCCGACCTGCTCACCGAACGGGCGCTGACCGCCGTACGCGACGCCGCCCACAACGGCGACCTGCCCCGCGGCCAGGCTGCCGTCCGCCTCGTCCTGAACCACGACAGCAGCCCCGCCAACCGCGTCAACGCCCTCATCGCCCTGATCGACTCAGGCGGACAGCACCTGTACAACGGCGACAAGCTGTTCGCCGACGCACTTCACGAAGCGGCCGGACATCCGGACCTGACCGCGCAGATCCTCGTCCGCCAGGCGATCTGGGCCAACGTCAACGGCGATCCCGACCGGGCGTGCGCCCAGGCTGCCCGGGCCGCCAGCCTCGCCCGGAGCGCTGGCGACACCGCCACCACCGCCATGGCCCTCACGATGCAGGCCCGCATCCAACGCATCCTCGGCCGCCCCCAAGCCGAGACCACGCTCGGCCACGCCCTGTCCCTGCCACGCAGCACTCACATCCCCGTCAACGCCAGGCCCGAACAGCTCTCCGCCCGGCACGCCATCTTCGACGACCGTCTGGACGAAGCCCGCAGCGCACTGCTGCCTCTGCTCGTCGAAGCCGAGCGGACCGGAGACGCCGAAGCCACCGTGGATGTCCTGCGCAGCCTCGCCGAAGTCGAGATCCGCGCCGGACGGTGCGGACTGGCCCTCGACTACGCCGGCCGCGCCCTGTCGCTTACCGACAGAGCCGCCTTGGACCCCGCACCAACGTGCTACACCTCCGCCCTGGTCGAGGGCACCGCCTCGTGCACCGACTCCGCCCTCGCTCACGCACGCCGCGGGGCGGACACCTCCCGCCGGGAGGACAACAAAGTCTTCCTCTCCCGAAACCTCTTCGTCCTCGGACATCTTCTCCTGGTCACCGGGCGTCCGAAAGAAGCCCTGGAGGCGCTGGAAGAGGTCCGTACGCTTGAGAAGCGCCAGCAGGTCCGCGACCCGTCCGTCCTGCGCTGGCACGCCGACCTCGCCCAAGCCCTCATCTCCCTCGGCTACCTCGACCAAGCCCGCAAACTGCTGACCGATACCCGTCGCACCGCGACTGATCTAGATAGAAGCTGCGTCCTCCCCGTGCTCGACCGCTCCCAGGCACTCCTGGAAGCCACCCTGGGCAACTACGATGCGGCCGCCGACCTCCTCACCGCAGCAGCCGACCACCTCCGCCACCTGCCCATCGAACACGGTCGAACCCTCCTGGCCCTCAGCCACACCGAACGACGCGGACGCCGACGCGCCAGCGCCCGCACCGCGGCGCAGAGCGCCGCCGACCTCTTCAGCACGCACCAGGCACACCCCTGGATCGAAGCCGCCACCCGCACCCTCCACCAACTGGAGCCCGTCCCCGCGCACAGCAGTACGCTCCCCTGCCTCACCTCCGCCGAACAGCGCTGCGTCGAGCTCGCCGCCAGCGGAGCGACCAACCGCGACATCGCCACCGCCCTCACCATCAGTGTCAAAACAGTCGAAGCAAACCTCACCCGCGTCTACCGGAAGCTCGGCATCCACTCACGCGTCCAACTCGCGCACCTTGCAGCCCTGACGGCAGCGCCGGCAGAAGCCCTGCAGCCCGGCCTGGCGCATCAGCCTGGCAACGCGTTTGCGCCCACTTCCGACTCCGGTGCCCAGGCGTAACTCGGCGTGCGGCGTAAAGGAGCGGGTTGGGCGAGGATCGCACGTGCTTCCCCGGACAGCATCCTCGCTACGTCAAGTCGCAAAATGCCGTGACGAGGATTTAGAATCGAGAAAGTTGACACAAAAAGCAACAGAGGCGGCCGGTTTGCTACTGTAACCGCCAGCAACGGAGCGCAGCAGCTATCCAATGCGACCAACAAACAGAGGTAATGAACGGCTGAATCGCAGGCAGCCGGCCTACCGACATGCATAGATGACGGTCTTAGGAAACCGGTGCTCTATTGGCCGTCCTCAGGAGCACGCCGAGCGCGGCGCGGCCCCGGCGAGCGGACGGACGACTGGCCCCATACCTCGCGGCCAACGCCTTACGGCCCGAGTGGAGAAGTCCGAGTACCGTGGTATAAGAGTCCTTCTAGTTCGGCGTCCTGGGCCGGGCTTACGCAGCATGGGTCGTTTCCGGTCGATGCCCGCCGGTACAGTCTGCCCACACCGGGCAGGAGACGACGATGGGGCTCAGAGACCGACTTGGCGTCGACGCGTTCTGGACCCCTGGTGAGGTTCTCACACACGGGTTCGACTTTCGTCCACGCTGGTGGCAGCAACGCGTCCCCGCCGAAGGGTGGACGGCATGGCTATCCGACCTGCCCGAGGCCAACAGGGGTCGGCAGTACCGACATATCACGCGTAGCGACCT
This sequence comes from Micromonospora sp. AB353, assembly GCF_049538395.1. Lineage (NCBI taxonomy): Bacteria > Bacillati > Actinomycetota > Actinomycetes > Micromonosporales > Micromonosporaceae > Micromonospora > Micromonospora sp. AB353. The sequence continues at coordinate 8,618 of NZ_JBMVFV010000135.1, forward strand.
CCTCACCGCAGCGAATGGCGGTCCAGACGACGTCGGGCGACTGCTGGTCGGCAGCTACGCCTGGGGCACCGGCGACCGAGCATTCCTCGTCGGTCGTCGAGCTCAGGTCTTCACTAAGAACACGACTGAGTCCACCACGGCCAAGCTCGTTAAGGCTTTGACCGTCCTTCGTGATCAGGGACCGGCGAAGGCGTACGAGATGCTGGCCCTGGGCGGCGAGCAGAAGCTTCCCTACCTCGGGCCCTCGTTCTACACCAAGCTGCTGTACTTCGCGGATGCCCGGCCCGACGCACAACCTGGTCGCGCGCTGATCCTCGACCAGTTCGTTGCCATAGCTTTGAAGGAAGTCGAACACTGGGACATTACGGAACGCGGCCCTTGGGGCCCAGATCAATACCAGCGGTGGCTCGAATTCGCCCACAACCATGCCAGAACTGAGTCCACTAACCAAGCGGCCGTGCGCCCGGATGCTATCGAGGCGGCGATGTTCAGAAAAGGCTGGGCAATCTACCAGGCGCGTATAGCTACCGCCCGCCGCCGCG
>NZ_JBMVFV010000136.1:0-8936 GCF_049538395.1 Micromonospora sp. AB353
GTCAGGCCGGGTGGGCCGGCCGTCCGGCCGACGCAGCGGACCGGCCGGCCCACCACTCCGCCCGGCGACGACCCATGGCGCGAAAAGGCACGGAAAAATCAGCGGTCCACGGGATCACATCCGGGCCGTGGACGGAGTAACGTATTTGACGGAGAGGCCGCTCCCCCCGTGGCGGCCTCTCCATTACTCTGTGCGCGCCGCCACACCGTCGGTGCCCGCCGGATCCACCGGGTGCCGCAGCCCCGGATGCCCGGCCGGCAGCGAGCGCCGGATCACCACCCAGCTACCCGCCAGCGCCGCCGCGATCAGCGGCCAGGTCAGCGCCGCCCGCGCCACGGTGAGCGCGACCACGTGCCCGTACAACCACAGGGGCACGAACACCGCGACCCGCAGCACGTAGGTGGCCGCCCACACCCAGCTGGCCCGGCCGTACGCCCGCAGCAGCGCCGGGTCGCGCCGCCACCGGGTCCGCTGGCCCAGCGCCGTGCCGACCACCACACCCAGCAGCGGCCACCGCACCACGATGCTCACCGCCCAGGCCAGCGCGCTGGCCGTGTTGGCGGCGATCTGGAGCAGGAAGAAATCGGCGGCCCGGCCGGTGCGCAACGCGATGAGCGCCGCCACGCAGACCGCGAGCAGACCGACCAGCACCGAGCGGGGACGGTCGCCGCGCCGCCACCGCCAGCCGGCCACCGCCGTGCCGGTCAGCACCGCCGCGAGCACGCCGCCGCCGAGGCCGCCGAGCACCCAGCCGAGCCCGAACGCGAGTGGGGGAAGCGTCGCGTCCACCGCCCCGCGCCGGCCGCCGAGCAGGTCGGCCAGCGACTCCGGCCGCGGCCCGTCGTCCGGTTGACGCTGTGGCGTGCTGGTCACGCGCCACCTCCTCGAGATCGCCCGCCTCACCGTACGCCGCCGCCGCTGGCGCTCCGCCGCGCGCCGGAGCGTGCCTACCGTTAAGTTGTCCGGGTGCGGGAGACGGCGAGGGGTTGGACGGCGGTCTGGTTGGTCGTACTGGCCCTGATCCAGACAGCCGCGTTCGGGCTGGTGTGGCGCTTCGCCGTACACACCGACCTGGGCCAGTGGCTGGACACGGTGGCGCTCACCGGCAACCGGATCGGCCAGGACCGCATCGACGATCCGGTGAACACACTCCTCAACGCCATGTCGGTGGTGTCGCTGCTGGCCGCGACCGCGGTGATCGGCTTCATCGCGCTGATCCGGGGGCGCAAGGCGCTCGCCGTCACCGCGACGCTGCTCATCGCCGGCGCGAACGTGACCACGCAGCTGCTCAAGCACTACCTGCTCCGGCCCGACTTCGGCATCGACCCGGAACGGGCCGCCGCCGGCAACAGCCTGCCCAGCGGGCACACCACGGTGGCCGCCTCGGTCGCGATCGCGCTGATCCTGGTGCTGCCGCGCAAGCTGCGGGTCGCCGGGGCGTTCCTCGGCGCCGGGTACGCCGCCGCCGCCGGCGTCGCCACGCTCTCCGCCGGCTGGCACCGGCCCAGCGACGCGGTCGCCGCGTACCTGGTGGTCGGCGCCTGGGCCGCCGCCGCCGGACTGGTGCTGCTGGTCTTCCAGCGGGAGCAGGCGGTGGTCGAGCCGGGCGACGCGCACCGAATGGCGGGCGCCGTGCTCGGCGGCATCGGCGTGGTGGCCCTGCTGGCCTCCGCGCTGGCGCTGTCCTGGCTGGTGGACCGCTCCACCATCCCCGTCGAGAGCCTCGGCCGCCGTCCGCTGTTCATCGGGTACGCGGGCAGCGCGGCCGGCATCGCCGGCACGATCGCGGTGGTGGCGGCACTGGTGCTGGTCGTGGTGCACCGGCTGGTGCCCCGCTGGAAGGGCTGACGCCGGTGCGGGCCGTACGGGAGGCGTTCCGGGCCGAGTGCGAGCGCCTGGAACGGGTGCTGCGCGATCTGGACGACGCGGCGCTGGACCGGCCCACCCCGTGCCCGCCCTGGCGGGTACGCGACCTGGTCGCGCACGTGAGCACCGGAGCCGGTCGCCTGGCCCTGATGCTCGCCGAACCCGCGCCGCCCCGCGCCGAGGTCGACGCGGCCGCCTACTTCGGCGCGGCCAAGTTCAGCCCGCCGGTCGACCGGGACCGCATCGACTCGGCCCGCCGGGCGGCGCGGGAGCACCCGGGCGCGGCGCAGGTGGCCGACGAGTTCGCCCGGGCCTGGCGCGCCACCGACGGGGCGGTCGCCGCCGCGCCGCCCGGCCGGGTGGTACGCACCCGCCACGGTGACGCGATGGCGCTGCCGGAGTTCCTCCGTACCCGCGTGGTGGAGGTCGCGGTGCACGGCCTGGACCTGGCCGACGCGCTGGACCGGCCGCCGTGGCTGACCCCGGCCGCGGCGGACGTGGTGGCCGGCGTGCTCACCGGCGGTGTGCCGGTGCCGGCCGGACTGGGCTGGGACGCGCTCACCGTGCTGCGCAAGGCCACCGGGCGGCTGCCGCTGACCGGCGACGAGCACGCCGAACTGACGCGCGCCGGCATCGGCCGGCTCGCCTTCGGCGGCTGACCACGGTTCAGCGCCCGGCGCACCGCCGCAGGTGCTCCAGCACGATCGGGTCGATCCGGCCGGGCACGAAGCGTTCCTCCAGGTTCTCCAGGCCGGTCCAGGCGGCCAGCGCGTCGTCCAGGCCGGCCGGGCCGACCGGGTGGCCGGTGGCGGCGAGCAACTCGGCCACCTCGGCCGCGAGCGGGCCGGCGAGATCCCGCAGCGTGGCCGGGTCGGGACGGCCGAACAGCATGTGGTGGATGCCGAGCAGGCGGCGCAGCTCGGCGACCGGGTCGGCGTGGTCGTCCACGCGCAGGTCCACCAGCTCGTCGCCGGTGCCGGCGTAGCCGCCGTGGCGCTGCACCACGAGTATCGCGGCGCTCTGCCGGCCGCGTCGGTCGCCGCCGGCCGCGTCACCGGCGGTGAGCGCGGCCAGCAGCCGTTGCGGGAACGGCAGCTCGTCGCCCGCCAGCCAGGCGTCGCGCAGCGCGTCGATCACCTGCGGGCCGGTCAGGATGTTGCCCTGCGCGGCCCAGCCGTCGCCGGCCTGCCCGCCGGCCCACGGGTGGCAGCGCGGCCCGGTCCAGGTGGCCCCGTCGCCGGTCGCCCCGACCACGGCGAGCTGCCTGTCGTCGCGGCCGGGATCGGCGGCGACCAGCCCGGCGACCGCGTCGCCGGCGGTGACGCCGGTACGCAGCAGCGCGAGCGCCTGCGCCCGGTAGGCGAGGTTCGCGTGCGCCTGGGTGGCGACCGCGCCCACCCGCGCCTCGGCCGCCGGCACCAGCGCACCGGCGGCGAGGAACCGGCTGGCCACGACCACGCCGTACAGGCGCCCGTCGGCGGAGCGGGCGACGAGCGAGAAGGTCACGCGCGGATCGTAGCCGGGTGCGGCGTCCGGCACCGGCGTCGCCGGTCAGAACGGCGTCGCCGCCTCCTCCGGCGGACGGCCCCAGGCGCGGCGCGCGTCGGCCACCGCCACCGCCGCCAGCACCACCGCGGCCAGGATCGCCGCGACCAGCGGCGCGAGGCGCACCAGCAGCGGTACGGGCAGCAGCAGCGCGGCGATCCCCACCAGCCGCGACGGGGAGACGCGGCCGAACACCTCGTACTCGAAGCGGGCCCGGCCGGCCAGGAACAGGGCCGGCCCGCCGACGACCACAGCCAGCCAGGGCAACTCGTTGTGTCCGGCCGGATGCTCGATGACCAGCTCGTAGCCGATCGCGGTGGCGACCACCCCGATCACCATGACCAGGTGGGTGTCGGCGGCGGACCGGCCGATGGTGGCCGGGTGCGCGGCCCGGGTCACCGCCTCGCCCAGGATCTGCCCGGCCCGCTGCACGTAGATCCGCCACAGCAGCACCGAGGTGGCCAGCGCGACGGCGAACGCGACGACCATGCCGGGGCTGGTGGGGGAGCGGGTGAACGACAGGCCGGCGAGCAGGATCGTCTCGCCGAGCGCGACCAGGAAGATCTGCTGGTAGCGCTCGGCCAGGTGCTCGCCGTGGATGTCCCACCGGGACACCGTGGAGCGGCCCAGGCCGGGCACCGGCCAGCCGAACCGGGCGGCGAGGTATTCCAGCAGCAGCGCCGTGCTCCAGAGCACCACCCGGGCGTTGACCGGCAGCAGCGCGCCGGTCAGCCAGAGCACACCCGTCGCGCAGAACGTGATCAGCATGCGCAGCTTGAGCCGCCGGTACTGCTGCTGGTGCAGCACCAGCACGAGGATCGCCGGCCGGCTCACCTGGGCCACCACGTACGCGGCGGCGAACACGAGGCCGCCGTGGCTGAACGCGCGCGGGATCGCCACCCCCATCACCATCGCCGAGATCAGCGCGGTGATCACGATGACCTGCAACCACAGGTGGTGCGGGTCGTAGCGGCTTGTCGTCCACGCCGTGCCCTGCCAGACGGCCCAGAGTGCGAGCAGCAACAGCAGTGTCTTGCCGCCGCCGGTCACCGCCGACCAGCCGGTCTGCCCGCCCTCCAGCACCAGGTCCTCGAAGGCGCGCGCCGAGATCCGGGTCAGCGCGAACACGTACACCAGGTCGAAGAAGAGCTCCAGGAACGTGGCCCGGTCGGGCCCGCCACCGGACGAGCGCAGCGCGGTCGGCTCGGCGGTCCTCACCGCCGGGCCCCGTCCCCGGTCCGACTCATGCGGCAGTCGTAACACTCTTTCCCGGCGCTCCGGTGCGGATCACCCATATCCGCCTGGATCTTGCTCCGGGCGGTGCCGGACGGGCACCATCGACGGGTGACGAACCGATGGGGCATGACCGTGCCGCTGGGCGGTATCCCGCTCGCCGACCACGCCGCGGTCTACGCGGCCCTGGACGACGCCGGGTTCACCGACGTGTGGTCGTCGGAGGTGGCCGGCGCCGACGCGTTCACCCCGCTGGCCCTGGCCGCCGCCTGGTCGCCGCGGCTGCGGCTGGGCACCGCGATCACGCCGGTGTTCACCAGAGGGCCGGGACTGCTCGCGATGAGCGCCGCCGCGCTGGCCGAGGCCGCGCCGGGCCGGTTCGCGCTCGGCGTCGGCGCCTCGTCGCCGGTGCTGGTGCGGGACTGGAACGCGATCGAGTTCGACGAGCCGTTCAAGCGGACCCGGGACGTGCTGCGCTTCCTGCGGGCCGCGTTGCGCGGCGAGACCGTCGACGGCGCGTTCGACACGTTCGCCGTACGGCGGTTCACGCTGGAACGCCCGCCCAGCGTGCCGCCGCCGGTCCTGCTCGCCGCGCTGCGTCCGGGCATGCTGCGGCTGGCCGCCGCCGAGGCCGACGGGGTGATCCTCAACTGGCTGGCCGCCGACGACGTACCGACCGCGCTGGCCGAGGTGGGCGAGCGCCGGCCCGGCTTCGACGTGGCCGCCCGCATCTTCGTCTGCCCCACCGAGGACACCGCCTACGCCCGCGCGCTGGGCCGCCGCATGATCACCGGCTACCTGACGGTACCCGCGTACGCGGCCTTCCACAGGTGGCTGGGCCGCCAGGACTCGCTCGGCCCGATGTGGGAGGCGTGGGCCGCGGGGGACCGGCGGGGCGCCTCCGCGGCCGTACCGGACGAGGTGGTCGACGCGCTGGTGCTGCACGGCTCGCCCGAGCAGTGCGTGGCGGCCGTCCGCCGGTACGCCGACAACGGCGTCGACGTACCGGTCATCGCGGTGCTGCCCACGCCGGAGATCACCGAGGGCGGCGCGGCGGCCTGGATGGACCTGCTGCCCCGGCTCGCCCCCGCGAAGGCGGCCTGAGATGAACCTGACCGACCGGGTGGTGGTGATCACCGGCGGGGCCGGTGGGATCGGGGCGGCGCTGGGCCGCCGGTTCGCCGCCGAGGGCGCCGCCGCGATCGTCCTGGCCGACCTGGCCGCCGACGCGGCCCGAGCCGCAGCCGACGCGATCGGCCCGGTGGCGAGCGGCGTCGGGCTCGACGTCACCGACGAGGCGGCGGTACGCGCGCTCGTCGAGGAGACCGAGCGCCGCCACGGCCGGATCGACCTGTTCTGCGCCAACGCCGGCGTCGCCACCGGCGGCGGCATCGACGCGCCCGACGCGGACTGGGACCGGGCCTGGCGGGTGAACGTGCTCGGGCACCTGCACAGCGCCCGCGCGGTGCTGCCGGGAATGCTCAGCCGGGGGCAGGGCCACCTGCTGCTCACCTGCTCGGCGGCGGGTGTGCTCACGGCGGTCGGGGACGCCCCGTACACCGCCACCAAGCACGCCGCCGTGGGATTCGCCGAGTGGCTGGCGATCACCTACCGGGACGCCGGCATCCGGGTCAGCGCGTTGTGCCCGCAGGGCGTGGACACCCCGATGCTCGCCGACGGCCTCGCCGAGGGGCACCTGGGCGCCCGGGTGATCGCCGCGTCCGGGGCGATCCTCACCCCGGACCAGGTCGCCGACGCGGTGGTCGCCGGGCTGGCCGAGGAGCGGTTCCTGATCCTGCCGCACCCGGAGGTGGCCGACTACGCCCGCCGCCGCGCCGAGGACCCGGACGGCTGGCAGGCCGGGCTGCGCAAGCTCGTCCGGAAGCTGCGCGCCGCCGACCGCTGAGCCCGGCGCGTCGCGGCAGCGTCCTCCGAACCTGGCCGGCAGCGGGCCGCGCGCCGCCGCCCGGCCGGTGCGGTCAGCGGTGCCACCGCAGCGGCCCCGGGTGGACGGTCCACCACAACCGGCCCCACCGGGATCGGGCCGAGCGCAGCGCGTCGCCGAAGCCCCGGCTCAGCCGTGCGGCCCGTTCCGCCTGTTCCGGCGTGACACTGCCCGGCGCGAAGCCCGCCTGGTTGAGCAGGGCGGCCAGCTCGTCGACCGCAGCCTCGTCCGGGCCGCCGGCCGCCGCGCCCGCTCCGGGCCGGTCCGTGGGCCCGGCCGCGCCGTCCCCGGGCCGCTCCGTGGGTCCGGCCGCGTCCGCTCCGGACCGCGCCGCGCGGGCCTCGGCGAGTGTCCGGCGGGCCCGCTCGGCCACCTCCGCCGCCGCCAGGTCCGGCCCGGCCGGGTGCCCGGCCAGCCGCAGTGCGTCGGTCAGCTCCCGCCATGCGCCCGCGACCCGCTCGCCCGGGTCGGCGGCGTCCAGGCGGGAGCGGGTCAACCGGCGGCGCGCCGCGTACAGGGCCGCCAGCACCGCGCCGACCAGTAACGCCAGCCCGCCGACGCCGCCGGCGACCAGCACCGGCGTCCCGAGCCCGCCCTCGGCCCGGCCGGGTGCTGGTGCGGCGGCCGGGGGCGTCGCGCTCGGCTCCTCGGTGGGCGCCGGCACCTCCGACGGCGGCGGGTCCTCCGGCTGCGGCCGGAAGTCCTCCTCCACCGGGCGGGGCTCCTCATCAGGACGCGGCATCGGGTCGAACGGCACCCAGCCGACGCCGTCGAACAGCACCTCCGGCCAGGCGTACGCGTCGGCCGCCCGCACCGGACCGTCGCCCTTCGGGTCGAACCCGACCACCACCCGGGTCGGCAGGCCGGCGAGGCGCCCGAGCACCGCGAACGCGGCGGCGAACTGCTCCGAGGTGCCCCGCTGCCCGCCGCCGTTACGCGGCCCGAACAGGAAGAACGCCAGGTTCGGGTACGCGTGCCCGCTGGGCGCGTCGGCCGTCACCCGGTAGTGCTCGGCCAGGAACGTGGCGATCGCGTCGGCGCGCGCGTACGGGGCGCCGTTCGACTCGGCGAGCTGCGTGGCGAGCCGGCGCACCGGCTCCGGTGCCCCGTCGGCCACCCGCAGCACCCGGGCCACCTCGTCCCCGGCCGGCACGTTCGCCGTGGGCAGCAGGTTCGCATCCGGGCGCTCCCGCACCGACGACACCTCGTACCGCAGCCCCGGCGCGAGCCCCTCCGGGCGGATCAGCGTCCCGGTCGCCGGGTCGTACGCCACCCGCGCGCCCGTCACCTCGCGCGGCGTGGGCACCGCCGGCAGCAGCCGCCCGGTCAGGTCGCCGACGGTGATCTCCTGGCGCACCTCGTCGGTGGCCGCGTCCGGGGCGGGCTCGGCGGCGGGCAGGATCCGCCCCGCGTTGCGGTACGTGGCACCGACCCGCCAGGTCACCCCGTCGTAGTCGCTGAGCACCGCCAGCCGGATCCGCGGCGACCCGTCCCCGGCCGCGCCCCCCGTGGTACGCACGTCGAGCAGCCGCTGGTCCGGGTTCAGCGCCCACCCGGAGATCCGGATCAGCGGGTTCTCGTCCAGCGACTCCACCCGGGGCGGCTCCACGTAGCGGCGCGGGTCGACGGGTCGCTCGTCGACCTGGGCGGCCACCACCGGGGCGAGCAGCGCCGCCAGCACCACCACCACGGCGAGCCCGGCCGCGCTCGCCGCCACCAGCCGCAGCCGCACCGCCGCGCGTACCGCAGGGGTCAGACCGGCGACCGGATCGGGCGCCGGGCCGTCGCGGCGCCCGGGCGTCGCCAGGCCGGCCGCCGCGACGGCGGCGAACAGCACCGTCGGGCCGATCGCCGGATCCGCGTTCGGCCCGACCACGTAGAGCGCGCCGGCGTAGAGCAGCGCGGGCGGCAGGTAGCCCAGCAGCACCCGCCCGGCGCGCAGCGCCACCTCGGCGGCGGTCAGCCCGGCCAGCCACGCCGCGACCACCGGTACCAGCACCGTGTCCGGGGCCGGCTCGACCGGGATCATCGCGGTGAGCAGCCGGGGGATCGCGTTGCGGGCCGCGTCGGCGGCCACCTCGCCGAGCCCGCCCGGCAGCGCCGCGTGTACGGCGGCCAGCCGCAGCGACAGCAGCGTCCACCCGGTCAGCGCGGCCACCGACAGCGGCGCCACCAGCCAGGACGGCAGCCGCCGCGCGGCCACGCTGACCAGCACCGAGCCGGCGGCCGCGCCGGCCATGAGCCGGGTCAGCAGCGGGTCCGCGTACACCCGGCCCAGCACCACGCCGGAGAGCGCGACAAGCACGATCAGCGCGGCCGGGACCGGCACGGCCCGCAACGCCCGGAC
>NZ_JBMVFV010000137.1:0-8531 GCF_049538395.1 Micromonospora sp. AB353
GCGGGCTGCGGCGTTAAGAAGGGGCCCTTCCTCTACCGGAGGCGTTAATAAGGGCCCCCTCCTTACACCCTCACCAGGCCGGGCCGACCGCCTCGGCGACGATCTCCGCGGACAACGTCACCATGGGCAGCCCGCCGCCCGGGTGGCTGGAGCCGCCGACCAGCCAGAGCCCGGCGGCCGGGCCCCGGTTGGCCGGGCGCAGCAGCCCGCCCGCGGTGCCGTAGATCGCCCCGCCCGGCGCGCCGGTGGCCGCGTCCAGGTCGGCCGGGGTGCGGATCTCCCGGAACACCAGCCGGTCCCGCACGTCGGCGCCGCGCTCGGCCAGCACGTCCAGGATCCGGTCCGCGTACGCCTCGGCCAGGCCCGGCCGACGCCAGTCCACGGCGCTCGCGGCGGTCCCGTGGCGGGGCGCGTTGACGAGCACGAACCACGCCTCGTGGCCGTCCGGGCGGACCGCCGGATCGTCGGCGGCGGTGACGAACACGGTCGGGTCGGGTGCCGGGCGGGCCCGCACCCCGCGACCCGGGTCGCCGAACACGGCGTCGAACTCGGCGTCGTAGTCGCGGGGGAAGAACACGGTGTGGTGGGCCAGCCCGGAGTCGCCGCGTACGCCCAGCAGCAGCACGAACCCGGCCAGGCTGCGGTCGGTGAGCGCGGCCAGCCGGCGCGGGTCGGGCAGCAGATCCCGGTAGAGGGTGAGCGCGTCCACGTTCGCCGCCACCACGTCGGCCGGGATCGGTGCGGCGGCCCCGGCCACGCGCACCCCGTGCACCCGCCCGCCCGCGGCGTCGATGCGGGTGACCGCTGCGTCGGTGCGTACCACCACGCCCAGGTCCAGGCAGCGCGACAGCAGCGCGTCGGCGAGCGTGCCCAGCCCGCCGCGCAGGTACCAGCCGCCGTACGCCAGTTCGGCGTAGGGGACGGCGACGAGCGCGGCCGGGGCGCGGCGCGGGTCGGCGCCGGTGTACGTGGCGTACCGGTCCAGCAGCATCCGCAGCCGCGGGTCGGACAGGTGGCGGCGGCCCAGCCCGCGCAGACTGCGGCCGGGGCCGATGGCGGCCAGGTCGCCCAGCCGCCAGGCCAGCGCGGCCAGGTCGCGCGGCGAGTCGACGGTACGGCGCAGGATGTCCCGGTGTGAGGCCGCCCACACCCGGCCCGCGCGCCGCCACAGCCCGCGCCAGTCGGCGGCGGACCGGTCCCCGAACGCGGCGCCGATCCGGGCGGCGAACTCGTCCGGGTCGGCGCAGGAGTCGAGCACCTGCCCGCCACCGGGGAAGACGTGCCGCACGATCGGGTCCAGCGGAACCAGGTCGAGGTACTCGTCGAGCTTCGCCCCGGTCGCCTCGAACAGGTCGTGGAAGACCTGCGGCAGGGTGAACAGGCTCGGCCCGGTGTCGAAGTGCCACACCCCCTCCGGGGTGTGGTGGGCGTACCGGCCGAGCTTCCCCCCGACCGTGCCGGCCCGTTCGAGGACGGTGACCTCGTGCCCGGTGACCGCGAGCCGGGCGGCGGCGGCGAGCCCGCCCACCCCGGCGCCGATGACCACGATGCGCGCCATGGCGTGCCCCTCCTAGGTGACCGGGCGACCCCGCCAGGTGAGCCGGTGTCGCTTCCGCAGATGGTACGACCGGACGGTCAGCCAACCGAGGACCACGACCGACACGGGGTGGCCCAGCGCGTCGGGCCACGCCCGTCCGCCGGTGGCGCGGGCGCTGACCACCCGGCCGGCGACCCCGGCCAGGTAGGCCAGGAACGCCACGGCGGCCACCGCCGGCGCACCGGCGAGCAGCGCCCCGAACGCCAGCAGCGGCGGCGCGACGTAGAGCGCGACCAGCAGCGCCAGCACGGCCGCCGCGGCGGCGGGGTGCCCGAACGTCGCCCACAGCGACTTGGTGTAGCCGTCGCGCAGCTGCGGCCAGGTGTCGTACATCCGGCAGGACGCCAGCCGGGAGCCGTCGGCCAGCGCGATCCGCCCGCCGGCCCGCTTCACCGCCCGGGCCAGCTCGATGTCCTCCAGCACCTTGTCGGCCACCGCCGCGTGCCCGCCGGCCCGCAGGTAGCCGGCCCGGTCCACGACCAGGAACTGCCCGCCCGCCGCGGCCAGCGACGGCCGCCGCGAGCGTTCCATCGCGCGCAGCGGCAGGAACGTCAGCCACAACCACTGCAACAACGGCTGCACCAGCCGGTCGGCCGCCGTCCGCACCACGATCCGGGGGTACGGCGACAGCAGCGCCGCGCCGGCCGCGCGCAACTCGGTCACCGCCGCCGCCACCGCGTACGGGGTGAGCACCACGTCCGCGTCGACGAAGGCCAGCACCGCCGGTTCCGGGCCGGTCCGGGTGGCGAGCTGCCAGCAGGCGTGCGGCTTGCCCAGCCATCCCGGCGGCGGGGCGACGCCGGTGAGCAGCGTGAGGCGGGGGTCGTCGCCGGCCACCGCGCGGACCACGTCGGCGGTGCCGTCGGTCGAGCCGTCGTCGAGCACCACGATCCGCAGGTCCGGTACGCCGCGCTGGGCCAGCAGCGCGTGCAGGCACGGGGTGACCCGCTCGGCCTCGTCGCGCAGCGGCAGCAGCACCGCCACCGGCTCGGTCACCTCGGCCGGGCCGTCGGCGGGGCGGCGCAGCCAGGCGTACGCGTTGACGAGCGTGTGCCCGGTCAGCGCGGCGACCGCCACGGCCAGCGCGAGGACGGCGATCATGCCGGGGCGTCGACGCGCGGCGCCGGCTCCGGCGTGCCGGTCCGGTCCCGCCGGCGGGCCCGCCACAGCGTGACCGCCAGCGGCACCGCCGCCACCGCCATCCCGGCCGCGCCCCACAGCGCCGACGCCGGCAGCCGCAGGAACACCGCGTGCGCCAGCACGCTGGAGGCGTACGTCCAGAGGTAGAGCGCGAACATCGGGGCGTCCCGGCCGTCGACCCGGTCCACCGACGGGCCGGCGAGCGGGCGCAGCGCGACCGCGAGCAGTACCGCGAAGCCCAGCCAGCCCAGGTAGTTGCTGACCGGGATGCCGGGTAGCCCGGGCAGCGCCGGGGTGGCGTCGAGCCAGGTCCAGTAGCCCTCGGCCACCATCTGCGGGTCGAGGAACAGGTCCCAGGCGGCCAGCCCGACCGCCGAGAGCGCGATCCGGGCGAGGCGGGAACGGACCAGCCGGACCGCGGTGAGCCAGGCCGGCCAGGCCATCCAGGTCCAGGCGAGCGGGATGATCAGCGGCACTCCGGCCAGCTTCGGGCCCAGCTCACCGGAGTAGTCGTAGCTGCCGAACGGGAACCCGGTGGCCACGCCGACCGCCTCGACCGCGAACCCGCCGCCGGTGACGACCGCGACCAGCGCGACGGCGGTACGGACGCCCCGGGTGAGCAGCGCGTGGCCGACCGAGAGCAGCCAGCCGAGCACCACCGTGGCCACCGTGAGCCCGGCCCGGGTCGCGCCGCCGGTGAGCGGGTAGCAGATCTGGGCGAGCACCAGCACGGCCAGCAGCGCCCAGGGCAGCCGGGAGCGGATCACCGCGCTCATGCCGCGTCCGGCGGGGGCAGCGGCAGGTCCCGGCCGAGCACGCCGAACGGCCGCTCGTCGCCGGGGAAGTGGAAGTGCCGCAGGACGTCGACGAAGCCGAACCGGCGGTACAGCCGCCAGGCCCGGGACTTCTCCTCGTCGGCCTCCGGCGTGGACAGCAGCGTGGTGTCGCCCTCGGCCACGGCGAGCAGCGCGCGCAACTGGCGGGCGCCCAGGCCGTGCCCCTGCGCGGGCGGCCGGACGTGCAGCTCCACCACCTCGAACGGGTGGGCCAGCCAGCGCTGCCGGTCCTGCGCGTTCAGCGCCCGGTGCACCTGGTCGTGCCACCACTGCCCGGTGGCGCCCCGGTAGCCGTACCCGAAACCGGCCAGGTGTCCCTCGCTGGTCAGACTGGCGACGGCGCGGAAACCGGGCCGGCGTACGTGGGTGGCGATGTAGCCGCGGCGGGCCTCCAGCAGGTCGGGCCGGTAGCCCATCGCCTCGCCGTAGACGGCCACCACGTCGTCCAGCCGCCGGACCAGGTCGTCCGGTGTCCACCGCACCAGCCTCATGCGTACCCTCTCGATGTTTCCGGGTCGCCTTCGGCGGCGGCCCAGCCCAGCACCGTACGGTCGCCGACCACGTCGCCCACCGCGAACCGCGCGAACAGTTCCTCCGCGTACCAGCCCTCGGTGGGGGTACGGGTGATCGCGGCGCGGTGCTCCGGGGAACGGTACGCGAACGCGACCAGGTCCGCCGGGTCGCGCCACACGCTCACCGTGCCCTGCCAGCCCAGCGGCGCCTCGCCGACGCCGAAGCGGGCGAGCAGTCCGGGCGCGGTGTGCAGCTCGGCGGCGACCGGCGGGATCGCGCGCCAGAACGTGGCCGCGCGGCGGGCCCGCAGCCGGGCCCGGGTCAGCGCCAGCACCGGCCCGGTGACCCGTCCGCCGGACGGTGCGCCGAACGGCTCCCGGCCGGACCACCGGCCGCGGCTGGTCAGCGGGCGCAGGTCGACCCGTACCGCGGCGCCGGCGATCCGGGCCCAGGAGCGGGCGACCGGGGAGGCGTCGAAGCCGGCCGCGTCGGCGGGGGAGTCCCAGACCACGAGCGCGGCCCACCGGGTCAGGTCGGCGTCGCCGGGGCCGAAGCCGGTGCCGGTCCCGGTGCCGAGCAGCTTGGCGAAGCGGACCCCGGGCAGCCGGCGCAGCCGCGCCGGGTGGGTGGCCATCCGCCCCAGCACACCGGGTACGGCCCGGCGGGGCACACGCCACACGTGCAGCGTGACGAGTCCGGGGTTCACGCCACCTCGGCCGGGGTGCCGGCGGTGATCCGCAGCAGTTCCGCGTACGTGGTGGGGAACACCGCCCGGGGCACGCCGCCGGCGGCCCACACCTCGTCGTACCCGGCCAGGGCGGTGTCCACGACGGTGCGCAGCGGCGCGGGGTGGCCGACCGGTGCGACGCCGCCGATGACCTGCCCGGTGTGCCGCTTGACGAACTCCGGGGTGGCCCGGCGCAGGTGGGTCACGCCCAGCGTGGCGGCCAGCCCGGCGGTGTCCACCCGGTGCGCGCCGGAGGTGAGCACCAGCAGCGGCGCGTCGTCCGCGTCGAAGATCAGCGAGTTGGCGATGGCGCCGACGGCGACGCCGAGCGCCTCGGCCGCCGCGGCGGCGGTGTGCACCGCCTCCGGCAGCAGACGGACGGCGCTGGCGTGGCCGGACGCGTCCCGTGCCCCCGCCGCGTCGAGCGCCCGCTGCACCGCCCGCACGTTCGGATGTGGCTCTGACTGCATGCCCCACATTCTCCCCCACCACCCGGGCCACCCCGCACCGGGCGCACCGCCCCCACCGCCCCACCGCGTGCGTCGATCATGAAGTTGGCGGTGTCGCCTCCCGGCGTGTCGGACCGCCAACCTCATGATCGGCCGAGGGTGGGGGAGAGCGCCACGGTCGACCCGTCGAGGCCGTCGGCGTCGACCACGGCGATGCCGTCGACCTCACCGGCCTGCACGGCGTCCGGTCCGCCCGCTGGGCCGACGACACGGTCACCGGCGCCGGGAACCCGGCCAGCCCGGCGTGGTCCGGACCCGGCCGGTGGCGTCCACCAGCAGGGCCGCGTACCCGTCCAGGGTGGCCAGCCAGTCCAGCGCCTCCGGGCCGCGGGCGACCGCCGCGGTCGCGTACACGTCGGCCCAGAGCAGATCGGGGCCGACCACGGTGACCGACCGGACGGCCCCGGCCGGTCGCCCGGCGCGGGGGTCGGTGATGTGCGCGCCGCGTCGGGCGGTGCCCGAGGTGGCCACCGCGCCGTCGGCCCGCTCGACCACGTCGAGCATCCGGTCCGGCCGGTCGGGGTCCTCGACACCGACCCGCCAGGGCGGCCGGTCCGGCGCGGCCCGCAGCAGCACGTCCCCGCCCGCGTTGAGGCACAGGTCGTGCCCCGCCAGGTCGGCCAGGTGCCGCCCGGCGCGCGCCACCGCCCAGCCCTTGACCAGCCCGGACGGGTCGTAGCCGGTGCCGCCGCGGGGCAGCGGCAGGTGACGGGCGTCGAACCACCCGCCGGTACGCGCGCGGGCCGTCTCGCAGAGCGCGGCCACCTCACGCAGCAGCGGGTGCGCGGTGGTGGCCGGGTCGGGCGGGGCGCCGCCGAGGCGACCCAGCTCGCTGTCCGGCCGGTACGTGCTGAACACCGCGTCGGCCCGGCGCAGCTCGGCGAAGACCCGGTCCACCCGCTGCGCCACCGCCTCGGTGCGCACCCGGGGGCCGCGCAGGTGCACGCTGACCGGCAGCCCCATCACCTGCGCCACCCAGGCCCGCCGGTCCGCCCCGGTCACCGTGGTCACCGCAGGTGCGCCGCGTCGATGGCGGACTGGAGCGACTCCCGGTAGCCGTCGCTGGTGACGGTGGCCCCGGAGACGGTGTCGATCCGCGCGCTCTGCGCCGCCAGGACCTCCTGCCGCAGGATCGGCACCGCGTAGTCGTTGATCTCCTGGTCCCGGTGGTTGCCGTCGGGCACCTGGACGGCGACCACGTCGGTGATCTTCCCGCCGGTGACGGTGATCCGTACCTGCACCGGCCCCCACCGGGTCTGCGCCACGGACCCGGTGGCCGTGCCGCTGCCGGTCGTGCCGCCGCTGGTCGTGGCGTCGTCGGACGGGGCCGACCCGGTGGCGCCGCCGTCCGTGCCGCTCCACGCGCCGCCGGCCGGGTCGCCGCCGCCGGCGACCGCGCCGGTCTCCCCGCCCGCCCCCATGGTGCTGGTCCGGTAGCTGAACAGCAGCACCAGCGCGGCCACGGTGGACAGCAACCAGATGGTGATCCGTCGCACGGATCCTCCCTTCGCGCCTGTCACCAGGCGAAGCGTTCGTGATGGACGTGCGCGTCGGGCACCCCGGCCGCGCGGGTCGCGGCGCGGACGGCGTCTACCCAGCCGTCCGGGCCGCAGAGGAAGACGTCGTGTCCGGCCACGTCGGGGGAGAGCCGGCGCAGCGCCTCGGCGTCGGAGAGCCCCTCGGCGTACGCCGGCAGCCAGGACGGCCGGGCCGCCCGGGGACCGACCAGGCGGTGCACCACCAGCCCGCGCTCGGCGACGAGCCGGTCCAGCTCGGCGGAGAAGACCAGGTCGTCCGCGGTACGGACGCGGTGGACGAGCACCGCCTCGCCGGGCGCGTACGGCAGCTCCCAGAGCAGCGCCAGCAGCGGGGTGAGCCCGACACCGCAGGCCAGCAGCGTGATTCCGCCACCCCGCCAGTGCTGGCCGGTGAGCCGCCCGTACGGCCCCTCGATCAGCACCCGGGTGCCGGGGCGCAGGGCGCCCACCCGGGCACTGCCGTCGCCCAAGTCCTTGACCGTGATCCGGAGCAGATCCCCCTGCGGCGGCGCGGACAGCGAGTACGGGTGGGCGCGGGACCAGCCGGGACCGTCCAGGAACCGCCAGAGCAGGAACTGTCCGGCCCGTACCGGCAGCCGGTGCAGGTCCCGCCCGCGCAGCCAGACCGAGGTGATCCCGGGTGCCTCGGCGACCACCGCGGCCACCTCGATCCGGTGGCGCAGCGAGCGCCAGGCGGGCAGGCCGAGCCGCCAGACCAGCACGCTGGCCAGCGCCAGCAGGTAGACCGTCCACCAGTAGGCGCGGGCGAGCGGCGAGGCGAGGAGGTCGGCACCGGTCCAGAGCTGATGCGGCAGCGCCAGCGCGACGCCCAGGTAGGCGTAGAGGTGCAGCAGGTGCCAGGACTCGTAGCGCAGCCGCCGCCGGGCCGCGCGGACCGAGGTCACCACCACCAGCGTCAGCAGCGCCAGCGCCGCGGTGGCCAACAGCATCCCGGGGTACGTGAGGACCAGGTTCGCGGCCTCGGCGGGTACCCCCCGGCGGGCGGTGCCCGCGTACCCGAGGACGGTCAGCAGCACGTGCGCCAGCAGCAGGTGGAACGAGGTGAAACCGGCGAGCCGGTGCCAGCGGGCGATCCGGTCCTGGCCGAAGCGGCGCTCCAGCAGCGGCACCCGGGCCATCAGCACCACCTGGATCAGCATCAGGTCGGCGCTGACCAGGCCGGCGAGCCGGCCGAGCGAGGTGAGCCCGGTGGCCGCGCCGGCCAGCAGCTCCTGCACGCCGCGGTCGGCGGTCCAGAGGGCGGCGACGACCAGCAGGCTGAGCGCCGCGAGGGCGCCGGCGACGTCGGCCCACCAGGCGGGGGCGGTCGGCAGCGGCCGGCGCGGCGCGCGCCGGCCGGTCACGGCGGCGGTCACCGGAGGGTCTTCTCGGTACGGCTGACGCTCATGGGGTAAACCCTGGGCCGGCGAGTTCCGGTTCTCCTTTGCCGCTGCTGTGCCCCGGCTGGGAATCCGGCGGGGTACCGGCGTGTCCCTGGCGCGTCACACGTTGCGTTTTCGTCGGTGGGGAGGTGTACTGTCAGGGTAGTTAGAACGAGTGTTCGATTCCGACCCCCGGGTCGCACACCTCGTTCCACGGCTCCGGAGGCGGTGTTTCGCGGCACCGGCTTCCGGGAGGTGCGGCACCGCGGGCCGCACCGGGTCTCGGACA
>NZ_JBMVFV010000138.1:0-8281 GCF_049538395.1 Micromonospora sp. AB353
CGACGGTGCTGTCGGCGGGGATGAGCGGCGACCTGGAGAGCGCGGTCGGGCACGGCGCGACACATGTCCGTGTCGGCAGCGCGTTGCTCGGAATGCGCCCTGCGCTGCGGTAGCCTCACCACGACGGAAGCAAATTACATCAGTGTTGTTCAGGACGGCGTTCCCGTAGCCGGGGGCCGTGACGGGCGGACCGCGAACCGCACGTCAGGGGATTGCCGATCCGGTCCGGTGGGCATGATCGTCCACTCGTGATCAAGCGACACGGCACGGGGGCGCGTGCCGCACGGCGGACGGAAGGGCGCGGGGATGGGTGCACTGCGCAAGGCGGGGGTCTGGCTCGGTCTCGTCGAGGAGGACGACGAGCGGGCGTACGAGGACGGTGGCTACGACAAGGGTGGCTACCGGGACTCGTCGCGCTACCGGTCGAGCCGGTACGCCGAGGAGTTCGCCGACGAGGACGACGACGAGGCCGAGGAGCCGCCGACGACGCGCAGCCGGCTCGGCGAGCGGGGTCGGCTGTCCGAGCGCGCCTCCAGCCGCGCCGCCGACGTCGACCGGGCCGAGACCGAGCGGCCGGAGCGGGCCGAGCGGTCCAGCGTGCGGTCGATCACCCGGTCCTCCGGCGGTGACACCTCTGGTGCCCTGACCTACCACACCCGGGACAATCTCGCCCTCGCGCCGCAGGCCCAGCCGCGCGAGCGGGAGCGGGTGGCGCCGGAGGACGAGCAGCGCTACCAGATCACCACGCTGCACCCGACCACGTACCGCGAGGCGCGGACCATCGGCGAGCACTTCCGGGACGGCGTACCGGTGATCATCAACCTCACCGAGATGGACGAGGCGGACGCCCGCCGGCTCGTCGACTTCGCCGCCGGGCTCGCGTTCGGTCTGCGCGGTACGATCGAGCGCGTGACCAACCGGGTGTTCCTGCTCTCACCGGCCAACGTCCAGGTCACCGCGGAGGACAAGGCCAAGATCGCTGAGGGCGGCTTCTTCAGCCTGAGCTGAGCCGCACGACCGAGGGACGTCGCCTGCCGTGTTGTCGATCCTGTTCCAGGTGCTCTACCTGCTGCTGTACATCTTCCTCATTGTCCTATTGGCGCGATTTGTTCTCGGGGCGGTGCTGGCCTATGGTCGCCGCTGGCAACCGGGACGGGGAGCGTCGGCGGGACTGGAAGTCGTGTGGAGCGTCACTGATCCGCCCCTGCGAGCGTTGAGGCGTGTGATCCCACCACTGCGAATTGGTACCGTGAGCATCGACCTGGCCTCCCTTGTGCTCCTGGTTATCCTGTTCGTGCTGATGGAGTTCGTGTTTAGGCGCCTGATCTTCGCGTTTGCCTGACCAGAGCGCTTTCGCGGCCGCAACTGACCCGAGGAGTTTCGATGCCGCTGACCCCGGCCGACGTCCACAACGTCGCCTTCAAAAAGCCGCCGATCGGCAAGCGGGGGTATGACGAGGAGGAGGTCGACGCCTTCCTGGACGAGGTCGAGCGTGAGCTGGCCCGTCTGATCGAGGAGAACAACGAGCTGCGCGCCCAGGTGGAGCGCGGCGGTCGGGGTGGCGCTCCCGCCGGCCCCGGCGGTGACGCCCGCCTCGCGGCGGAGCTCAACGACGTCAAGGCCCAGCTCGACCGGGTGCAGCGCGACAAGGCGGCCGCCGAGCAGGCGGCCCGCGCGATGCAGGCCGAGCTGGAGCAGGTCCGCGCGCAGGGCGGCCCGGCCGGCGTGACCGGTGACGGCGAGCAGCAGGCGCTGCGGGTGCTCATGATGGCCCAGCGCACCGCCGACGACCACGTCTCCGACGCCCGTCGCGAGGCCGACCAGCTGCTCTCCGAGGCCCGTTCGAAGGCCGAGGAGGTCACCCGGGAGGCGCGCGCCAAGGCCGACGCCCTGGAGCGGGACGCCCGCCAGCGGCACCAGGAAGCCATGGGCGGCCTGGACGCCAAGCGCACCGCGCTGCAGAAGCACATCGAGGAGCTCAAGCAGTTCGAGCGCGAGTACCGCACCCGCCTCAAGGCGTACCTGGAGAGCCAGCTGCGTGACCTCGACGGTCGCGGCCAGGGTCTCGAGGTGGAGATGAACCGCGCCGAGGGCACCCGTGCCACCGGCAGCAACGGTCTCGCCGCGGCCGGCCTCGCCGGCTCCTACGGCGGTGGCCGCGCGGGCTCGCTCGAGTCCGGCCGCTGATCCCGCGTCGGTGGTCGTCCCCGTGACGGCCACCGACCGCCCAGACCGACACGACGCGGCCGGGGGTGAGCCGTGGTAGCCGCCAGCATCCTGCTCATCCTCGTCGCGGTCGTGCTGCTGATCGCCGGTCTCGCCGGCGGATCCAGCCTCCTGCTCATCGTCTCGATCGCGGCCAGCCTGCTGTCCGCCGTCGCCTTCGTCGCGTTCGCCCGCCAGGCCGCCGCGGCGAGGGCAACGGCCGGCCGGGAGACCGGACCGCGACCACGGACCGCGCACACCGTCCCGTCCCCGGACGAGCCGGTGAGCCCGGTCCCGCACCACACGTCCACGGCCGGCGCCGGTGGATCCGGGTGGCGGCAACCGCCCGGATCGCCGGTGACCGAGCCGGACGACGCCCCGCCGCCCGCGTACTCGCCGCCGGCCGAGCCGTCCGACACCGGGCCGTACGAGGCCGGGCCGTATCCGCCGGCGTTCGACGCCGAAGCCGGGCCGTACACACACGCGTTCGAGGCCGAGCCCGCCGGGCCGTACGCGGCACCGCTGGACACGGATCCGGTGGACGCGGACCCGGTGGTCGCGGACGCGGCGCCCTACTCGCCGCCCGGCCCGCGCGTGCCGGAGACCGCCCGGCCCACCTCGCCCGCGCCGGGCGAGGCGTTCGACGGCGACCCGCCCGCCGAGTACCTCTCCACCGGTGACGTCGCCCGGCTGGTCCGGCTGCCGGGTGACGTCCTGGTGGTCGACGGCCATCCCCGCTTCCACCTGCCCGGCTGCCCGCACCTCGTGAGCCGGGAGGACGAACCGCTGCCGGTCGCCGAGGCGGTGGCGCTGGGCTTCACCCCGTGCGCGCACTGCGAGGCCGCCACCACCCTGCTCGCCGAGGCCCGGCCGCGCTGACCATGACGATCGCGGACGACACACTCACCGTCGCGGTGCGGGTGAAGCCCGGGGCGGCCCGCGCCCGGGTGGGCGGGCGGTTCGACGGGCCGTACGGTCCCGCGCTCGTCGTCGCCGTGCACGCGCCGGCGGTGGACGGCCGCGCCACCGAGGCGGCCCGGCGCGCGCTCGCCGACGCCCTCGGCGTCCGCCCGGCGACCGTGTCGCTGCGCTCCGGCGCGGCCAGCCGGGACAAGCTGTTCCTGGTCGAGCGCCCGCACGACGGGCTGCCCGAGGTGCTGCGCCGGCTGCGCGACGGCAGCACGGCGTGAGGTCCGGTCGGGCCGGCCGGCGATGACCCCGGGGCTCGACGTCGCGCTGCTCGTGGGCGCCGCCGTGCTGCTCGTAGCGGTGGGCGCGGTGCGGTTCTCCACCCGGCTCGGCGTACCGAGTCTGCTGGTCTACCTGGCGCTCGGCGTCCTGCTCGGCGAGGCTGGCCTGGGCATCCGGTTCGACGACGTCGAGTTGACCCGCGTGCTCGGCTTCTGCGCGCTCATCGTGATCATCGCGGAGGGCGGCCTGACCGCCCGGTGGACCACGTTGCGGCCGGTGCTCGGCCTGGCCGCGGCGCTGTCCACGGTCGGCGTCGTGGTCAGCATCGTGGTCGTCGGCGTGGTGGTGCACCTGCTGCTCGGCCTGGACTGGCGGCTGTCGCTGCTCTACGGCGCGGTGCTCTCCTCCACCGACGCGGCGGCCGTGTTCGCCACGCTGCGCCGGCTGCGCCTGCCGCCCCGGCTGGTGGCCGCGCTCGAGGCCGAGTCCGGGGTGAACGACGCCCCGGCCGTGCTGCTGGTGCTGCTGCTGTCCCGCGCCGGGGTCGAGGCCGCCCACCCCTGGTGGTACGAGGTGCTGCTGCTCGGCTACGAGCTGAGCGCCGGCGCGGCGGTCGGGGTCGGCGCCGGGCTGGCCGGCCGGTACGCGCTGCGCCGGGCCGCGCTGCCGTCGGCCGGCCTGTATCCGATCGCGGTGGTCGGCTTCACCGTGCTGGCGTACGCGGCCGGCTCGGTGCTGCACGCCTCGGGCTTCCTCGCCGTGTACGTCGCGGGCGTCCTGCTCGGCAACTCCCGGCTGCCGCACCGCCAGGCGATCCTCGGGTTCGCCGACGGGCTGGCCTGGCTGGCCCAGATCGGCCTGTTCGTGCTGCTCGGGCTGCTGGTCTCGCCGAGCCGGCTGGACTCGGCGGTGCTGCCGGCCGTGATCACCGGGCTGGCGCTGCTGCTGCTCGCCCGGCCGCTGTCGGTGGCGGTCTCCGCGCTGCCGTTCCGGGTGAACCTGCGCGAGCAGGTGTTCCTGTCCTGGGCCGGGCTGCGTGGCGCGGTGCCGGTCGTGCTGGCGACCATCCCGCTGTCGCTGCACGTGCCGGGGGCTGATCGCCTGTTCGACGCCGTCTTCGTCCTGGTGGTGATCTTCACGTTGCTCCAGGCCGGGACGCTGGCGCCGGCGGCCCGGCGGCTGGGTGTGACCGCGCCGGCCGAGGCGAGCGAGATCCTGCTGGAGACCGCTCCGCTGGAACGGATGCGGGCCGACCTGCTCCAGCTCGAGGTGCCGGCCGGGTCGCGGCTGGCCGGGGTGCACGTGGACGAGCTGCGGCTGCCGGTCGGCGCCGCGGTGACGCTGGTGCTGCGGGACGGGGTCGGTTTCGTGCCGGGCGCTGACACCCGGCTCAAGGTCGGGGACAGCCTGCTCATCGTCGCCACCGCCGGAGTACGGGACGAGACCGAGCGGCGGCTGCGGGCGGTGAGCCGCCGGGGCCGGTTGGCGAAGTGGTTCGGGGAGTACGGCGAGGAGACGGCCCGCTGATCTGCTACCGTTCCTTTTGCCCCGATTGATGGCAGTCCGGGGCGGAAACGTGGGACGACGGTGCGGCACGTTGTCGGACGCCTGTACGTTCCGTATTCTTGCCAACCTCCGGAGTGCACGGCGGGCCCGCTCGCCGTGCACCCTTCCGTACGCGGACGACGCCGACGACGGCGTCTCCGCCCACGCACCGCTGACCGCCGCTCCGCGCGGCTGAGGGAGCTGACGATGGCGAAGCCAGCCGACACCAGGACCGCCGGTCGCAAGCCGGTGGCGAAGGCCACCCGCAGTGCGGCGGAGACCGAGAAGATCCGGGCCGCCCTGGCGGCACGGCGGGACGAGCTGAACGCCGAGTACGATCAGACGCTGAGCGAGATCACCGAGCTGCAGCGCGACCGGCTGACCGACTCGGCCGGGGACGACCAGGCCGACACCGGGACCAAGACGTTCGAGCGGGAGCAGGAGATCTCTCTCGCCAACAGCATCAAGGAACGGATCACGCAGGTCGAGCGCGCGCTGGAGCGCCTCGACGAGGGTGGCTACGGCTGGTGCGAGCGGTGCGGCAACCCGATCCCGGTGGAGCGGCTCGCCGCGTTCCCGTCGGCCACCCTCTGCGTGACGTGCAAGCAGCTGGAGGAGCGGCGCTGATCACCGCTCCCCGGCGGCCGTACGGCAGACGGTGACCGCACCGTCGCGAGCGTCGATGGGGAGCAGATGACCGCAGCACCGCCCGCCGGGGCCGGCACCACCGAGTCGGGCGCCGGCGCGCCCCGCCGTAAGGCCGTCGGCCTGCTGCTCGGCGTGTCCCTGTTCTCGCTGCTGGCGGATCTCGGCACGAAGC
The DNA here is from genome assembly GCF_049538395.1 of Micromonospora sp. AB353. Taxonomy (NCBI): domain Bacteria; kingdom Bacillati; phylum Actinomycetota; class Actinomycetes; order Micromonosporales; family Micromonosporaceae; genus Micromonospora; species Micromonospora sp. AB353. The sequence goes on from NZ_JBMVFV010000138.1 coordinate 5,762, forward strand.
AGCTCGCCCTCGCCGAGCTGACCGGCCGGGAGCCGGTGTCGCTGCTCGGCGGCACCGTCTACTTCAGCCTCACCCGCAACAGCGGCGCGGCCTGGAGCATCGGCTCCGACCACACCTGGGTCTTCCCGATCATCACGTTCGTGGTGATCGGGTGGATCACCTGGATGGCGCTGCGGCTGCGCTCGCTGCCGTGGGCGGTGTCGCTGGGCCTGGTGCTGGGCGGCGCGCTGGGCAACCTGATGGACCGGATCTTCCGCGCGCCCGGCCACTTCGTCGGCCACGTGGTCGACATGATCAGCCTGTTCGACCCGTACGGCCAGGTCTGGCCGGTGTTCAACCTGGCCGACAGCTCGCTGGTGTGCGGCGTGGTGCTCGCGGTCTTCCTGGAGCTGACCGGCCGGCAGCGCGACGGCTCCCGGCTGCGCGACGAGAAGCGCGACGACACCGCCCCGGCCGAGCAGCGGGAGAGCGCGTGACATCCGCCTTCGCCGCCGGCGGCGACACCCGTTCCCTGCCCGTGCCCGACGGCCTCGACGGCATGCGCCTGGACCAGGCCGTGTCCCGCCTGTTCGGGCTCTCCCGCACCGCCGCCGCCGGCCTGATCGACGCCGGGGACGCGCTCGTCGACGGCGTGGCCCGGCCCAACTCGCACAAGGTCAAGGCGGGCTCGTGGCTGGAGGTCACGCTGCCCGCGCCGGCCGCGCCGCCGGCAGTGGTGCCGCAGGCCGTGCCCGGCCTGACCGTGGTGTACGCCGACGACGACATCGTGGTGGTGGACAAGCCGGTCGGGGTGGCGGCGCACCCGAGCCCGGGCTGGACCGGCCCCACGGTGATCGGCGGGCTGGCCGGCATCGGTCACCGGATCTCCACCAGCGGCGCCGCCGAGCGGCAGGGCGTGGTGCACCGGCTCGACGTGGGCACCACCGGGATCATGGCGGTGGCCAAGAGCGAGCGCGCGTACACCGCGTTGAAGCGCGCGTTCAAGTACCGCGAGGTGGAGAAGCGCTACCACGCCGTGGTGCAGGGCCACCCGGACCCGCTGCGCGGCACCATCGACGCGCCGATCGACAGGCACCCGCACCACGACTACCGCTGGGCGGTGGTCTCCGGCGGCAAGCCGAGCATCACCCACTACGACACGCTCGAGGCGTTCCCCGCCGCCAGCCTGCTGGACGTGCGGCTGGAGACCGGGCGTACGCACCAGATCCGGGTGCACTTCTCCAGCATGCGGCACCCCTGCGTGGGCGACCTGACCTACGGCGCGGACCCGACGCTGTCGGCCCGGCTGGGGCTGTCCCGGCAGTGGCTGCACGCCCGCTCGCTGAGCTTCGCGCACCCGGGCACCGGCGACGAGGTGACGTTCGTCAGCGAGTACCCGGACGACCTGGCCCGGGCGCTGGAGATCCTGCGCGACTGACGTGAGCGACGATCCCGCGCCGCCGCGCCGGTCCCGGTCCGCCGCGCTGACCTGGGTCGCGCTGGCCTGCGCACTCGTGGTGCTGGTGGTGGCCGTGGCGCAGCGGCGGGACGGCCCGGTGAGCGACCGCACCGTGGGCGAGGTGACGAGGGTCGGCGTGACCGACGGCGCGAGCATCCCGGCGTACCTGCGCGCCGCCGGGGACGAACTGGCCCGCCTCGACGCGCCGGACGGCTACGCGCTGGTGTCGTTCGACGGCTACCTGACCCCGGCGCGGGCCGCCGCCGCGCTGGACGGCACGCGGGTCTCGGCGGTGGTGACGCGGGTGCCGCTGCCCGGCCGGCAGACCGAGATCGTCCGGATCGCGGCGCTGCGGCTGCCGCAGGACGTGGTGGCCGGCATGGCCGGCGTCGCGACGCGCAAGGACCGGGAGGCCGCTGACTACCGCTCCCGCGCCGCCGCGACCACCGCCGATCCGGACCTGCGCCGGGTGTACGACAGCAGCGCGGAGGTCGCCGCCCGCGAGGCGGAGGCGTACCGGACCGGCTGCGCCTGCGTCTACGCCGCGGTCGTGAGTGCCGCGCCGGACGCCCTGCGCGCGCTCACCGGGCGTCCGGGCGTCCGGGCGGTGGACCCGGCGCCGGAGGTGCGCCGCCTGGACCGGACCGTGTTCACCCCGCCGCTGCCCGAACAGCGGGACGTGGTCCGGCCGCCGGCCGACACCGGACCGGCCGAGGCAGGCGGAATGGGTGATTCGTCGGAAGCTGCACGGACGGTGAGCGGACCTTCACCCACCGCCCCCGCGCCCGCCGCCGGCTCCGGGACGCCCAATCCCGCTCCCACCTCCTGAGACATCGGGGTACGCGGTGACCCGGCCGATCCCATGGTGCGGCGGACCACCGGGCGATGTGCGGCGCGGGGAGTGGTCCGAATAGGGTTTCGTTCGTAGCCTGTCAGGCGGAGATCGATGGGCTGGGGGAGGGCGAATCCTTGGACGGCAGCGAGACCGGCTGGGGTCGGCAGGGCGAGCCGGCACCGCGGTGGCGGGCGCTGCTCGACCGGGCCCGGCTCGGCGGTCGCGGCGCGGAGCACGCCGACGCCGA
>NZ_JBMVFV010000139.1:0-7734 GCF_049538395.1 Micromonospora sp. AB353
AGCTGCCCGCACCGCCCGCCGCCGCGTGGCGGTTGGACGCGCCGGTGCGCGGCAGCCTGGAGAACCTCACCCTGGTCGCCACCGACGCCGCCGACGCCGCGCTCGGCCCCCGCGAGGTCCGGGTCCGCGTCCGCGCCGCCGGCCTCAACTTCCGCGACGTGCTCAACGCGCTCGGCCTCTACCCGGGCGACGCGGGCCCGCTCGGCGGCGAGGGCGCCGGCGAGGTCGTCGAGGTCGGCACCGAGGTGACCGACCTGCGCCCCGGCGACCGCGTCTTCGGCGTCTTCGTGGGCTGCTTCGGACCCGTAGCGGTCACCGACCGCCGCCTGCTGGCCCCGATGCCGGCCGGCTGGTCGTACGTCGAGGCCGCGTCCGTGCCGGTGGTCTTCCTGACCGCGTACCACGGGCTGGTCAACCTGGCCGGGCTCACCCGGGGCGAGTCGGTGCTGGTGCACGCGGCGGCCGGCGGCGTCGGCATGGCCGCCGTGCAGCTCGCCCGCCACCTCGGGGCCGAGGTGTACGCCACCGCCAGCCCCGCCAAGTGGGACGCCCTGCGCGCGCTCGGTCTCGACGAGGAGCACCTGGCCTCGTCCCGGACCCTCGACTTCGAGACCCGCTTCACCGACGCCACCGGCGGCCGGGGCGTGGACGTCGTGCTGGACTCGCTGGCCCGCGAGTTCGTCGACGCCTCGCTGCGGCTGCTGCCGCGCGGCGGGCGGTTCGTCGAGATGGGCAAGACCGACATCCGCGACGCCGCCCGCGTCGCCGTCGACCATCCGGGGGTGGCCTACACCGCCTTCGACCTGACCCTGCAGGAGCCCGACGAGGTGCAGCGCATGCTGGCCGTTCTGCTGGGGCTCTTCGAACGGGGGACGCTCACCCCGCTGCCCACCCAGGTGTGGGACGTCCGCCAGGCGCCGGAGGCGTTCCGGCACGTCAGCCAGGCCCGGCACGTCGGCAAGGTGGTGCTCACCATGCCCCGGGCGTGGAACCCCGACGGCACGGTGCTGCTGACCGGCGGCACCGGAACCCTGGGCCGGCTGGTCGCCCGGCGGCTGGTCGAGACGCACGGCGTACGGCGGCTGCTGCTGGTCAGCCGCCGCGGCGAGCGGGCCCCCGGCGCGACCGAGGCGCTCGACGAACTGCGGGCCCTGGGGGCCGAGGCCACGGTGGTGGCGGCCGACGTGTCCGACCGCGACAACCTCGCCGGGGTGCTGGCGGCGGTACCGGAGCGGCACCCGTTGACCGCCGTCGTGCACCTCGCCGGGGTGCTCGACGACGGGGTGGTCACCGCCCTCACCCCGCAGCGCGTCGACACGGTCTTCGCGCCGAAGCTCGACGCCGCGTGGCACCTGCACGAGCTCACCCGCCACCTCGACCTCGCCGGGTTCGTGCTCTTCTCCTCCGGCGCCGGAGTCTTCGGCGTCCCCGGTCAGGCCAACTACGCGGCGGCCAACGCGTTCCTCGACGCGCTCGCCCTGGCCCGCCGTGCGGAGGGGCTGCCGGGCCGGTCGTTCGCCTGGGGGCTGTGGGAGCAGGCCAGCGAGATGACCGCCAAGCTGGACCGGACCGATCCCCGGATCACCGCCCGGGACGGGCAGCTCGCCATCCCGTCCGAGCTGGGGATGGCCCTGTTCGACGCGGGCCTGCGGCTGGCCGAGCCGGTGCTGGTGCCGACGAGGATCGACGTCGCCGCGCTCGGCGAGCGGGCCGAGCGGCCCCCGGCGCTGCTGCGCGGGCTGCTGCGCCGGGAGCGGCCGACGGCGCGGGCGGCCACCCCGGCCGGCGGCGGGCGCACGCTCGCCGACGAGCTGGCGGCGCTGGACGGGCCCGAGCGCCACACCCTCGTGGTCGACCTGGTACGCGAGCAGGCGGCGAGCGTGCTCGGGCACGGCAGCCGGGTGGCGGTGGCCCCGGGCCGGGCGTTCAGCCAGATCGGCTTCGACTCGCTGACCGCTGTCGAGCTGCGCAACCGGCTGACCACGGTCACCGGCCTGCGTCTGCCGGCCACGCTGATCTTCGACTACCCGGATCCGAACGAGCTGGCCACGTACCTGGTGTCCGAGCTGGCGCCGGACACCGGACCGGCGGCCCCGCCGGTCCTCGCGGACCTGGAGAACCTGGAGCGCTCGCTGACCGAGGCCACTGTGGAACCGGAGCTGCACGACCAGATCGGGTCGCGCCTGGAGGTGCTGATCGCCAAGTGGCGGACGATGCGCGCCGGCACGGGCGGCGATCCCGACCTCGATCTCGAACTGGCCAGCGACGACGACCTGTTCGACCTCATCGACTCCGAACTCGGTATCTGATGGCCGTCCGGCCGCCCCGCACGCCGCAAGCCGACCCCGTGTCCGACCGACCTCTGAGGAACCGATACCGATGCTGACGACCGACGTCCTGATCGTAGGCTACGGCCCCGTCGGTGAGATGCTCACGATCCTGCTGGCGCAGCGAGGGCTCACCGTCACGGCGGTCGAGCGGTGGGCCACCCCGTACAACTTCCCCCGCGCGGTGTCGTACGACGGGGAGGCGAGCCGTGTGCTGGCCGCCGCCGGCGTCGCCGACCGGCTCGGGCCGGTGGTGGAGTCGTCCGGCGAGTACACCTTCAAGAACGGCTTCGGCCGGACCCTGCTGCACGTCAAGGTCACCGGCGACGGCCCGATGGGCTGGCCCGACTCGGTCTCGTTCTACCAGCCGGGACTGGAGGCGCTGCTCGCCGAGCGGGGCGCGGAGCTGCCGGGTGTCACGGTGCTGCGCCCGTACCAGGTGACGGGCCTGGTCGAGCACGACGACCGGGTCGAGGTGACCATCGCCGGCCCGGACGGTGAGGAGGTCCGCGCGGCCCGCTGGGTCATCGGCTGCGACGGGGCCAACAGCTTCGTGCGGGAGCACCTGGGCAGCGGCGTCACCGACCTCGGCTTCACGTACGACTGGCTGGTCTGCGACGTGGTCCCGCACGAGGCCCGCGAGTTCAAGCCGAACAACCTGCAGGTCTGCGACCCGGCGCGGCCCCGCACGGCCGTGTCGGCCGGCCCGGGGCACCGGCGGTGGGAGTTCATGCGGGTGCCGGGGGAGAGCCGCGAGGAGTTCGAGAGCGCCGCCAGCGTGTGGCGGCTGCTCGGCCTCTTCGACATCACCCCCGACAACGCCACCCTGGAGCGGTACGGCGTCTACACCACCCAGGCATGCTCGGCCGGGCGCTGGCGTTCCGGGCGGATCCTGCTCGCCGGCGACGCGGCGCACGTGATGCCGCCGTTCATGGGGCAGGGGATGAGTTCGGGCTTCCGCGACGCCCTCAACCTCGCCTGGAAGCTCGACCTGGTGCACCGCGGCCTCGCCGACGAGGCCCTGCTGGACACCTACCAGGAGGAGCGCTGCGCGCACGTGCAGCACGCCATCCGGATGTCCATGGACTCGGGCACGGTGATCTGCGAGACCGACCGCGCCGCCGCGGCCGGCCGCGACGCCGCGATGCTCGCCGAGCTGCGCCGGCGTACCGCCCGCCCGCGTACCCGGTCCCTGCTGGAGCCCCTGTCCGGCGGGATCCTGCACAGCGGCTGCGAGGCCGCCGGCGCCCCGATGCCGCAGGGCCGCGTCGAGGTCGACGGCCGCGCCGGGCTCTTCGACGAGGTCGTCGGCACCGGATTCGTCCTGCTCTGCGCCGAGGACCCCGACGACCTGCTCGACGCCGACGCCCGGGCCTTCCTGGACGCGCTCGGCACGCGGGTCGTCCGGATCGTTCCCGCCGGCGCGCCCGTACCCGGATCCGGCGCCGCGCCGACCGCCTTCGACCTCGACGACGTGTACCTGCCCCACCTCAAGCGGTACGACGCGGTGGCGGTGCTCGTCCGGCCCGACTTCTACGTCTTCGGCACCGCCACCGACCCGGCCGTCGTGCCCGCGCTCGTCGAGGATCTGCGCCGGCAGATCCGGCGCGGCTGATCGGCATCCACCCACCGGAAGGAACCGACATGTTCGAGAACCTGAAGATCGCCGGCCGGGCGATCCGCACGGTCTTCACCGCCGACCCCATCACCCGGGTCCGGCGCTTCTACGAGATCCAGTCACCCGACGTGGAGTTCGCGGCCCGCCGTACCCACTACATGAACGTGGGCTACTGGTCCGACGGGGTCACCGACATCGACACGGCCGCCGACGCGCTGGCCGACAAGCTGGCCGACGCCGCCGGGCTCAAGCCGGACGACACCGTGCTCGACGTCGGCTTCGGCTACGGGGACCAGGACTTCAAGTGGCTGCGGGAGCGCCAGGTCGCCAAGGTGTACGGCCTGAACATCACCCCGCACCACGTCGAGGCGGCACAGCGCCGGGCGCAGGAGGAGGGGCTCGCCGACCGGACCGACTTCCGGCTCGGCAGCGCCACCGAACTGCCCTTCGGGGACAACACCTTCGACCGGGTCGTCGCCCTGGAGTCCGCCTTCCACTTCTACCCGCGCAGCGCGTTCTTCGCCGAGGCGCTGCGGGTGCTGCGCCCGGGCGGCGTGCTCGCCACGGCCGACATCATCCCGGTCAGCGGCGACGTCGTCCGCGCCGCCATCCAGTCCGGCCCGCTGAGCTTCGTCAAGTTCAGCATCCCGAAGGAGAACTGGCACGACCGGGACACGTACCGGCAGCAGTTGGTCGAGGCCGGCTTCGCCAACCCGGAGGTCCGTTCGATCAAGGAGCAGACCTGGGAGGGCTGGCGGGCGTACATGGCCGAGCGGACCAACGACCCCGCGTTCCGGGCCGTCGTCAAGCCGGCCGTCCGCAAGAGCATGGCGGCCCACTGGAAGAACCAGGACCTCATGAAGCGTGAGCTGGCGCAGATGGACTACGTGATCGCGGTCGGCCACAAGCGGTGACACCGCGCACGGACGAGGGGCCCGCCGACCGGTCGTTACGACCGGCGGACGGGCCCCTCGTCCGGTGGGATCAGACCGCCGACGCCGCGCTCAGTGCCGTCGAGATGGCCCGCAGGATCGCCGGCTGGTGCTCGGCGAGGAAGAAGTGCCCGCCCGGGTAGACCTTCAGGTCGAACGCCGCGGTGGTGTGGTCCGACCACGCCCGGGCCTCCTCGACAGTCGTCTTCGGGTCGTCGTCACCGGTGAGGACGGTGATCGGGCAGCTCAGCGGCGGCCCCGGCCGGTAGGTGTACCGCTCGGCGGCCCGGTAGTCGTTGCGGATCGCCGGCAACGCGGCGCGCAGCATCTCCGGATCCCCGAGGACGGCGGAGTTGGTGCCGCTCAGCTTCCGGACGTCGGCCAGCAGCCCCTCGTCGTCGAGCAGGTGCACCGTCTCGTGCCGTGACTTCGACGGCGCCCGGCGCCCGGAGGCGAACAGGTGCGCGACGCTGCCACCGTCCTGCTCGATGAGCCGGGCGAGTTCGAAGCCGAGGCTGGCCCCCATGCTGTGCCCGAAGATGGCCAGCGGCTCGTCCCGCCAGGGCCGCAGCACGGTGAACACCTCGCGCGCGAGGTCGTGGATGTCGCCGATGCACTTCTCGTGGCGCCGGTCCTGCCGCCCCGGGTACTGGATCGACAGCACCTCCACGGCGGGGGAGAGCGCGCGGGACACCGGGAAGTAGAAGCTTGCCGACCCGCCGGCGTGGGGCAGGCACACCAACCGCCTCGCGCCGCCCGGAGCGGGGTGGAAGCGTCGCACCCACAAGCCGTTGTCGGTATCTGGCGTCGTCATCCTCTGGTGGTCCTTCCGGCGGCTGCGGTTGCCGACCGGATCGGCGCGGACCCGGTCGAGGCGACGCTAGTGCGACGGGTCGGGACCGGACACCCCTAGCTGGTCGGTTGCCTGGTTAGGGGTTGTCCGCGCTCGCGCGCAACCAATAACTTCTCCCGGCAGATGGGGATCTGCGTGGCTCTCGGCCGAGCGAGCCGAACGACAGATACAGGTGTCGCCTGAGACTTCTGCGCATTCGTACCGTCGCTTACGTCGAGTCTCCGCCGTGAATCGCGATGGGCTGGGTTGATGGACACCGAAGAGAAGCTCCGGGAGTACCTGAAGAGAGTCACCGCCGACCTGCGGCGGACCCGGCAACGGCTCCGGGACGTCGAGGCCGACGCGCAGCAGCCCATCGCGATCGTCGGCATCGGCTGCCGGTTCCCCGGCGGGGTACGCACCGCCGAGGAACTGTGGGATCTCGTCGCGTCCGGCGGTGACGCGATCGCCTCCTTCCCCACCGACCGCGGCTGGGATCTCGACGCGCTCTACGACCCGGAGCGGTCCCGGCCGGGCACCTCCTCGGTCCGTGAGGGCGGATTCGTGGCCGACGCCGCCGAGTTCGACCCTCGGCTGTTCGGGGTCTCGCCGCGCGAGGCCCTCGCCATGGACCCGCAGCAGCGGCTGCTGCTGCAGACCTCGTGGGAGGCCGTCGAGACGGCGGGGATCGACCCCACAAGCCTGAAGGGCGCCCGGGTCGGGGTCTTCGCCGGCATGACCCACAGCGGGTACGCCCACCCACCGGAGACCCCGCCGGCGGGCGTGGAGGACTACCTCGGTCTCGGCAACGCGGGCAGCATCGCCTCGGGCCGGGTGGCGTACTCGTTCGGGTTCGAGGGGCCGGCGGTGACTGTGGACACGGCGTGTTCGTCGTCGCTTGTGGCGTTGCACCTGGCGGTGCAGGCGCTGCGGTCGGGGGAGTGCGATCTCGCGCTGGCCGGCGGCGTGACGGTGATGCCCACTCCCGCGGTGTTCGTCGACTTCACCCGGCAGGGCAACCTGTCCCCGGTGGCCCGGTGCCGGGCGTTCGCCGACGCGGCGGACGGCACGGCGCTCGCCGAGGGGGTCGGTGTGCTGCTGGTGCAGCGGTTGTCGGATGCGCGGCGCGACGGGCGCCGGGTTCTGGCGGTGGTGCGGGGTTCGGCGGTGAATCAGGATGGTGCGTCGAACGGGTTGACGGCGCCGAACGGCCCCTCGCAGCAGCGGGTGATCCGGCAGGCGCTGGCGAACGCCCGGCTGGGCGTCGCCGACGTGGATGTGGTGGAGGCACACGGCACGGGTACGACGTTGGGTGATCCGATCGAGGCGCAGGCGTTGCTGGCGACGTACGGGCAGGGTCGGGATGTGCCGCTGTTGCTCGGCTCGGTGAAGTCGAACATCGGTCATACGCAGGCGGCTGCGGGGGTGGCCGGGATCATCAAGATGGTCTTGGCGATGCGGCATGGGGTGGTGCCGGCGTCGTTGCACGTGGATATGCCGTCGTCGCATGTGGACTGGTCGTCGGGTGCGGTCGAGCTGGTGACGGCCTCGCGTGAGTGGCCGGGCGTGGGGCGGCCTCGGCGTGCGGGTGTGTCGTCGTTCGGCATCTCGGGGACCAATGCGCACGTGATTGTGGAGCAGCCGGAGGCCGAAGCCGATCTCGAGCCCGTCGCGGTGCCGGTGGGTGTGCCGGTGCCGTGGGTGGTGTCGGGGCGTTCGGAGCGGGCTCTGGTGGGTCAGGCGTCGCGGTTGGCGTCGTTCGTGCGGGGTCGGTCCGGCCTTGCGGTGGCTGATGTGTCGTGGTCGTTGGTGAGGTCGCGGGCGGCGTTGGAGTATCGGGCGGTGGTGTGGGGTTCGTCGGTGGACGAGCTGGTGGCGGGTCTGTCGGCGGTGGCCGAGGGCGGGTCGGTGGTGTCGGGTGTGGTGTCGGCGGGTCGTCGGGCGGTGTTGTTCACGGGTCAGGGTTCGCAGCGTGCGGGTATGGGTCGGGAGCTGTACGAGGCGTTCCCGGTGTTCGCGCAGGCC
>NZ_JBMVFV010000140.1:0-7638 GCF_049538395.1 Micromonospora sp. AB353
GCCCGGCCGGTGCCCTGGCTGCCCGAGCTGACCTGGCTGCTGCACGGCGTGGCGGTCGCTGTCGCGCTGGCGTACGCGGTCACCGGCCTGCTGCGCGCCGCCACGGTGCCGCCGGCCGCCGCCGCGGGCGCGACGTTGCTGCTCGCCGCCCTGGTCGCGCTGGCCGGGACGCTCGTGCTGCGCCGGCCACCGCTGCCGGACGTGGGCGCCGGCATCCTCACGCTGGCGGTCATCGGCGCGCTCGGCCGGGTCGCCTCGGTGGCCCTGCCCGGCCGGTCCCTGCTGCTCATCTCCGCCGTCATCGCGCTGACCGGGCTCGCCGTCCGGGCCGTACCGGAGACGGCCCGGCGTGGGCCGCAGATCGCCTCCGCGGTGGCGCTCACGGTCAGCGGCCTGGTGGTCGCCGGTGGCGCGCTGCGCGCCGGGCTGGCCCCGGTCCGGGCCGCCTTGCCGGCGTGGTCGGCGGATCTGAGCGGATGGCACGCCGAGCTGGCCCGGGCGGTCGGCCCGACCGGCTGGCAGCTCGCGGCCAGCGCGTTGCTGCTCACGATCGCCGCCGTGATCGCGCTGCCGGCCGAGATCCGGCGCGAGTTCGCGGTGGTCGGCGCGGCTCTCACCGCGCTCGCCGTACCCGCGTCGCTCGGTCTGGGCTGGGCGGCGGCCTGCTGGCCGATGCTGCTCACAGCGGTAGCGGTCGGCGTGCTCGGGCTGACCGCGCGTACCGAACGGTCCGCTGTGGCGCACGCGGTGACGGCGGCCGGGCTGGGCCTGATCGGCGCCGGCGCTTCGCTCGCCCGCCCGGCGCTCACCGCCGCCGCGCTGACGGTGCTGTTCCTGGCCGGGGCGCTGGTGTCCCTCGCCCCGCGGGTCCGGCTCGCCGCCGCCGCGACGGAGACGGTCTGCTCCTGGGCCGCTGGTGGCGCGGCGTTCGCCCTGCCCGGTGCCGTCGCCGCGTTCGTGGCGGCCACGGTGCCGACGCCGCCGGTCGCCACGCCGGCGAACCTGCGCGAGATCACCGTGCCGATCCTCGCGGCGAGCTTCCTCGCCGTCTGCGTCACGCTCGGCTATGCCGCTCTGGTGCAGGTGGCGCAGCGGCACCTGAGCATGCCGCACGCGCTCGGTACGGTGCTCGGCGCGGTGGCGGTCGCCGCCGCCGCGTTCGGTGCGCCGGGCGCGACCTCGGCCGACGCCTGGGTGGGCAGCCTGCTCCTGGTCGCCGCCGCGCTGCTGGCGCTCGCCCCGCGCATCGACGCCGGACGCCGCGCGGACATGTCCCTCGACGGGTCCGACCTGGCGCTCGCCGCCACCACAGTGGCGCTCGTCGCCACGCTGGCCCGGATCGCCGCGGTGCTCGCCCCCGGCGGTCAGCTCGTGGTGGCCTCCGCGCTGGTGCTGCTGGTGGCGGTGGCCGCCCGCGCGCTGCCCGAGGAGTGGCGGCGTGGCCCGATCCTCGGCATCGCCGCCGGTGGCACGCTGATCGGCCTGATCGCCGCCTGGAGCGCGTTGCGCGGCGGACTCGGCGTGCTGGCCACCCCCGGTCCGATCTGGGCCGGTGACCTGACCGGCTGGCCGGCCGCGCCGACCGGCGGATCGACCTGGCAGGCCCCGGTGGCGCTGGCGCTGCTGGGGGTGACCGCGGCGATCCTGCTGCCGCCGCCGTGGAAGTACGACGTCTCCGGTCTGGCCGCCGTGCTCGCCACTGTGGGCGCCCCGGCCGCGTTCGACCTGCCCTGGTGGTCTCCGGTGCTGGTCGGCTGCATGGTGGCCACCGTCTACGGCATGTCGGCCGCCGCGTCGGCCGATCCCCGGGCCGCGCTGTCCCGGGCCACGGTGGCCGGGGTGGTGGCGCTGCACGCCGCCGGTGCCGGGCTGGTACGGCCGTGGACCACCGCGCTGGCGCTGTGCAGCATCGCGCTGATCGGCGCCACGGTGGCCGCCGTGGCCCGGGTGGTCGCGCCGTCGTTCGTGGACGACGTCCGCACCGAGGGCATGCCGCCGCACCTGGTGCAGGTGGGCGGCGCTGGTGCCGGAGCCGCACTGCTCGCGCTGCCCGGCGCGGTGGCCGCGCTGGCGGTCGAGTACGGCCGTCCGCCGCAGGTGGTGCTCACCGCCGCGCTCGCCGCCGCCAGCATCGGTCTGGCCGCGATCGCGGCGGTACGCCGGCAGGTGCCGCAATATCTCCCGTACGCCAGCGTCGCGGTCGTCGGCGCGGCCACCGTGACGGCCGCCGCGGCGCTCGCGGTCGGCCTGCCGGCGGGCGTGTTCGCCGCCGCCGCCGCGCTGCTCGGTGTGCTCGCCGAGCTGATCCGGGCGGCCACCGTCCCGCCAGCCGGTTCGGGCCGGCCGGTACGCCGCTGGACCGTGCTGCTCAACGGGGCGCTCCGGCGCGCCCCGGACGATCCCGAGCTGCGCTGGCGGGTCAGCCCGGCCGCCGGTGCGCTCGCCGCCGCGGCGCTGCCCACCGCGCTGGCCCTGGCCACCCTGGCGCCCTCGCTCGTGGTGGCGCTGTTCTCGCCGTTCGCGGTGCTGCGCCGGGTGTGGCAGGGGCCGCCACCGGAGCTGCTGACCCCGCCGCCGGATGCGGTCGACCCCACGCATGTGCTCACCGCGTTGCTGCTGACGGTGACCGCGGCGCTCGCCGCCACCGGCTTCAGCGGCGGCCGGCGGTCCCGGGCGGTGCCGGTGGTCCTGCCCGGGGCGGCGATCACGCTGCTGATCACGCCGGTGGCGCTCGGCAAGGGCTGGCCGGTGACCGCGCTGGCCGCGCTGGCGGTGTTCACCATCTCGATGCTCGGGCTGGCGCTGACCCCGCCGCCGGCGATCGCCGAGCCGGGCCGGTCGATCCGGGTGGCCCGGGTGCTGGTCTTCGCGCTCGGGCTGGCCGCCGGTGGCGCCGGTCTGGCCGGCAGTCTCGCCACGAGCGACCTGACCGTGTTCACGCTCGGCGGGGCGGTCGGCGTGGGCGCCGTCGCCGCGTTGTTCGGCACCACCCAGCGGGCGCGCATCCTGGGCTGGTTGTTCGGTTCGGTGATGGCTCAGCTGTTCGTGCTCACGATCGGTCTGAAGTCCGGGCTGGCTGCCGTCTGGTCCGCGTTCGGGGTGCTCGCCGTCGGCGCGGCGTTGCAGGTGTTCGCCGCCACGCTGCCGAGGCTGCGCCGTCCCGAGGCGTATCGGGAGGCGGCCACGGTCGAGTGGAGCGGCTACGGGGCGGCGCTCATCGCGCTGGCGCTGGCGTACGACTCGCCCCGGCACATCGCCGCGCTGCTGGCCGCCTGGGGCGCGGTCCTCGGGGTGGCGGCGAGCCGTCCGGGACGCCGCCCGATGGAACGCAACCTGCTGTTCTGGGCGGTGGTGGCCTGCGAGATCAGCGCCTGGTGGATCCTGATGCGGGTGGCCGACGTGGCGTTGCCGGAGGCGTACACGTTGCCGTTCGCCGCGCTCGCCCTGCTGGTCGGCGTCCTGCAACTGCGGCACCGGCCCGACCTGTCGAGCTGGGTGGCGTACGGGCCGGCGCTGGTCACCGCGTTCCTGCCCACACTGGCGATCGTGATCGCTACCGAATCGAGCATGCTGCGCCAGGTGCTGCTGCTGCTCGGCGCCGTCGCGGTGCTGATCTTCGGCTCGACCAGCCGGCAGCAGGCGCCGGTGATCGTCGGGGCGACGGTGACCGCTGTCGCGGCCGTGCACGCGCTGTTCAGCCTCGGCCCGTGGCTGGTGCTGATCCCGGTCGGCATCGTGCTGCTGGTGCTGGGCGCGAGCAACGAGCGCCGCCGCCGTGCCCAGGAACGCCTCCAGACCGCCCTGCGCGGCATGCGGTGAGCCGGCCGGTCACGCTGAGCGACCAGGCAACTCGGGAACAGAGAGTGACGATACGGTCAGATCAGGGAGGCGCGCAGCGCGGCGTCCTTCTCCGCGACCAGGTCCTCCAGGCTCGACTGGTAGGCGGCCATCCGGTCGCGCAGCACCGGGTCGGAGGCGCCCAGGATGCGTACCGCGAGCAGGCCGGCGTTGCGGGCGTTGCCGATCGACACGGTGGCGACCGGCACGCCGGCCGGCATCTGCACGATGGACAGCAACGAGTCCATGCCGTCCAGGTACTTCAGCGGCACCGGGACGCCGATCACCGGCAGCGGGGTGACCGAGGCGACCATGCCGGGCAGGTGAGCCGCCCCGCCCGCGCCCGCGATGATCACCTGGATGCCGCGGTCCGCGGCGGCCCGGCCGTACTCGATCATCTTGACCGGGGTGCGGTGCGCCGAGACCACGCCCACCTCGTACGGCACGCCGAACTCGTCGAGCGCCTCGGCGGCGGCCTTCATCACCGGCCAGTCCGAGTCGCTGCCCATGATCAGCCCGACGGTGCTCATGCCTGCCCCTCCTGGAGCCAGCGGGCGGCACGCGCGGCCCGGGCCCGTACGTCGTCAAGGTCGTCGCCGAGCACCGTGACGTGCCCGATCTTGCGGCCCGGGCGGACCTGCTTGCCGTACAGGTGGACCTTGGCCCCGGGCTCGGCGGCGAACAGGTGGTGCAGCCGCTCGTCGATGGAGATGCCGCCCGGCTCGCCGCCGAGCACGTTCGCCATCACCACGACCGGCGCGGTCAGCGAGGTGTCCCCCATCGGGTAGTCGAGCACCGCCCGCAGGTGCTGCTCGAACTGCGAGGTCCGGGCGCCCTCGATGGTCCAGTGCCCGGAGTTGTGCGGCCGCATCGCCAGCTCGTTCACGACCAGCCCGGACGGCGTGTCGAACAGCTCCACCGCGAGCAGGCCGACCACGCCGAGCGCGGTCGCCAGGTCGATGGCGAGCTGCTGCGCGGCCACGGCCTGCTCCTCCGGCAGGTCGGGCGCGGGGGCCAGCACCTCGACGCAGATGCCGTCGCGCTGCACCGTCTCCACCACCGGGTACGCGGCGACCTGCCCGAACGGCGACCGGGCCACCTGCACGGCCAGTTCCCGGCGCAGCGCCACCCGCTCCTCGACCAGCAGTGGGGTGCCACCGGCGAGCAGCGTGGCGGCCAGCTCACCGGCCTGGCCGGCGTCGTCGACCATCCAGACGCCGCGCCCGTCGTAGCCGCCCCGGGCGGCCTTGAGCACCACCGGCCAGCCGGTCTCCTCGCCGAAGGCGATCAGGTCGGCCGGGGACTCCACCGGACGCCACGCCGGGTTCGGCGCGCCCAGCTCACCGAGCCGTTCCCGCATCACCCGCTTGTCCTGCGCGTGCACCAGCGCCTCGGCCGGCGGGAACAGCTTCACGCCCTCGTCGGTCAGGGTACGGATGTGCTCGTTGGGGACGTGCTCGTGGTCGAAGGTGACCACGTCGCAGCCCTTGGCGAACGTCCGCAGCGCGGCCAGGTCGGTGTGGTCGCCGTACTGGACGTCGGCGGCGACGAGCGCGGCGCCGTCGTCCGGGGCTTGCGCCAGCACGCGCAGCGACTGGCCGAGAGCGATGGCGGCCTGGTGGGTCATCCGGGCGAGCTGGCCGCCACCCACCATGCCCACGACGGGGAGACCGGTACGGGAGTCCATAGCGCCGCCAGCCTATAAGGGCCGGTGCCGGGCCGGACCGTGAGGGCGGCCCGGCCCTGTTCCGCTCAGCCGAGCTGCGCGACCAGCTCCTCGACGCCGGTCACCGGCCGCTGGCAGACGAAGCCCCGGCAGACGTACGCGGCGGGCTTCCCGTCGACGAACGGCCGCCCGGCCAGCAGCGGCACGCCGGGCTGGTCCGGGGCGCCGGCCACCACCACCGCGCCGGGCGGGGCGTGGCGCCGCGCCGCGGCCACCAGCGGGTCGCCCTCCGGGTCGCCGGTCGCCACCGCGATCTCGTACGGCCCGGACAGCAGCGCCTCGCCGACGGTTGCCGCGTATCCGGTGAACCGGGCGTGCCGGTCGACGATCGGCGCGACAGTCGTCAGCGTCTTCTCGGCCGCCTCGCGGTAGCGGGTCTCCCCGGTCAGCGCCGCGTACGCCACGAGCGCCGCCACGATCGCCGACCGGCCCGACGGGGTCGCGTTGTCGGTCGGGTCGGCCGGCCGCGTGACGAGGCGCTCGGCGTCGTCGGCGGTGTCGTAGAAGGCACCGTCCGGGCCGGCGAACCGGGCCAGCGCCACGTCGAGCAGCTCACCGGCCAGCGTCAGCCACCGCCCCTCGCCGGTGAGCTGGTGCATCGCGCAGAACGCCTCGGCGACGCAGCCGTAGTCCTCCAGCACCCCGGCCGGCTGACCCACGGCCTTGTCCCGGGAGACCCGCCGGAGCCGGCCGTCCACGAGATGCACGGTGGCCAGGTGCTCGGCGGCGTCCCGCATCGCACCGTCGGAGACGATCAGGACGCCGTCCATCAGGTTCGCGTCCTCGTCGTCGGGCGACACGAGCAGTGCGGCGACCTGCTGGAACTCCGCGATGGCGGTGATCGCGAGCCCGTTCCAGGCGGCCACCACCTTGTCGTCGCGGGCCGGCTGGGGGCGGGTGTCGCGGGCGGCCAGCAGCCGGCCCACCACGTCCTGCCAGCGGGCCCGCACCTCGGGGTCGGCGTCGTCGACGTCCCGGGCCAGCCGCAGCACGCTGGTGCCGTGCTCGAACGTGCCGTCGGCGGTGACCTCGAACAGGTCCGCGGCGAACCGGCCGTCGTCGGCACCCAGCACCTCGACGAGCTGGTCGGGCGTCCAGACGTACGTGAGCCCCTCGACGCCCTCGGTGTCCGCGTCGAGCGCGGAGGCGAAGCCCTCACCGGCCCGGTGCAGCTCGTCGGCGAGGAAGCGGGCGGTGTCCCGGGCCACCCGGCGGGCCAGCCGGTCACCGGTGAGCCGCCAGAGCTGGGTGTAGACCCGCAGCAGCAGCGCGTTGTCGTAGAGCATCTTCTCGAAGTGCGGCACCGTCCAGTGGCCGTCCACCGAGTAGCGGGCGAAACCGCCGGCGAGTTGGTCGTTGAGGCCGCCGCGGGCCATCGCCTCGCAGGTGTGCCGGACGATCTCCAGGCTGCGCGCCGAGCCGGTGCGCTGGTGGTGCCGGAGCAGGAAGAGCAGGTTCATGTGCGGCGGGAACTTCGGCGCGCCGCCGAAACCGCCGTTCGTCTCGTCGTACTCCCGGGCGAGCTGGCTCGCGGCGGCGTCGAGCAGGTCGGCGGTGAGCGGGGCGGTGACGCCGCCGACCGCCTGCGCGCCGCCGATCGCCTCGACCACGGCGGCGCCCTGCCGCAGCACCGCCTCGCGCTGGTCGCGCCAGGCGGTGGCGACCGAGCCGAGCAGACGGATGAAGTTGGCGCGGGGGAAGTACGTGCCGCAGAAGAACGGGGTGCCGTCCGGCGTGGCGAAGACGGTCATCGGCCATCCGCCCTGCCCGGTCATCGCCTGGGTGGCGGTCATGTAGACCGCGTCGACGTCGGGACGCTCCTCGCGGTCGACCTTGACGCAGACGAAGTCGTCGTTCATCAGCCGCGCCACTGCCTCGTTCTCGAACGACTCGTGGGCCATCACGTGGCACCAGTGGCAGGCCGCGTAGCCGACCGAGATCAGCACCGGCACGTCGCGCCGTTTCGCCTCGGCGAACGCCTCGTCGCACCAGGGCCACCAGTCGACCGGGTTGTCGGCGTGCTGGAGCAGGTAGGGCGACGTGGCCTCGGCGAGTCGGTTCACCACCCGACCTTA
>NZ_JBMVFV010000141.1:0-7591 GCF_049538395.1 Micromonospora sp. AB353
CGACAGCCGCGTAGGCGGCGGTGGTGGCGTCGGCCAGCGCGTCGGCGAGCTGCCGCCCGCGCACCGCGGGCACGGCGGCGAGAGTGTCGGCGAGACCGCGCAGGATCTGCGAGAGGATCACCCCGGAGTTGCCGCGCGCCCCGAGCAGCGCGCCCCGGGCCATCAGCCGCAGCGCGTGCCCGTGCGGGGTGTGCCCGTCGTCGGGGAGGGTGCCGAGGTCCATCGCCAGGGCCTGCTGGGCGGAGGTGAACGTGAGCACCAGGTTGGTGCCGGTGTCGCCGTCGGGCACCGGGTAGACGTTCAGGTCGTCGATCTCGCCCTGGTGGGCCCGGAGGGCGGTCAGCCCGCTCGCGCACCAGCGGCGTACCGCTGCGGCGTCGAGGGTCTCCAGCACGTCGGGAAGCCTACTGGCGCACACCGACACGCGCCGGGGTCGTCCGCCGCGTGTCCGCCCCGGCCGACGGCCCGGCCGGGACGCCGGTACGCTGGGTGGGCTCGCGAAAGGGCCGGTTGGGCGTACCGACTGTCATCGGGTAACCTGACCAGGTTGCCCGGGCAGCGCCTGGCGGCGACCTCATGAACGTTTCAATCCCAGGAGTATCCCGTGGCTAGCGTGTGCGACGTCTGTGGCAAGGGGCCGGGCTTCGGCCACAACGTGTCCCACTCGCACCGGCGGACCAACCGCCGCTGGAACCCGAACATCCAGTCGGTGCGTACCCCGGCCGGTGGCGGCACCACCAAGAAGTTGCAGGTCTGCACCTCGTGCATCAAGGCCGGCAAGGTCACCCGCGCCTGACGCGGTAGCGCCACCGGAACATCGTCGGTCGCCGGCGGATCCCTTCGGGGTCCGCCGGCTTCTGTCGTGTCCGGCGACCCGCGGCGTGGTATCCACCGACCCGCCCCCGCACCCCTGACCGACCGTACGGCGACCGCCGCGATCCGGCCGGTTAGGGTGCTGCTGCGCCGGCCGTCCGGTTCCGGCGCGAGCCGTGGGGAGGAAGACCGGTGGACCTCGATCTGGGTCGCGAGCAACTGGTGGTGGTGGGCGCGTCGTTCGGCTCGCTGAGCTGGTTCGACCAGGAGCTGCCGCCGGGCAGCGTGGTGCTGGTCGAGGAGCCCGACGTGATCGCCCGCCGCGACCTGGCCGGGTTCGCCGAGCGGCTGCCGATGATCGGGCGCCTCGTCGCGGCCGAGTACCAGACCGGCTTCGACCCGGACGCCCTGCTCGCCCGCGAGCCCGGCCTCGCCGACGCCCGGCTGGTCCTGCCCGGCCTGGAGTACGCGGTCGGCGCCACCGCCCGGCTCGCCGAGCGGCTCGGCCTCCCCGGCGCCGGAGTCGAGGCCGCCGACGTCTTCTCCGACAAGCACCGGATGCGGCTGCTCGCCGACCGGATCGGGCTCGCCAACCCGGCGTACGAGCTGGTCGACGACCCGGCGCGGGCGGTGGAGTTCGCGCAGGCGCACGGCGGGCGGTGCGTGCTCAAGCCCACCCGCCGCTCGGGCAGCCTGGGCGTGCAGCTGATCACCGACGCGGCCGAGGTGCCGGCCCGCTGGGCGGCCAGCGCCACCCCGCCCGACCCGGCCGAGGCCACCGAGCGCGGCCTGCCCACCGGTGTGCTGGTCGAGGAACTGCTTGTCGGTTCCGAGCACAGCGTGGAGTTGCTCGTGGCCGAGGGCGAGGTGGTCTTCGGCAACGTCACCGACAAGCGGATCGCCGGTGGCCGCTACCCGGTCGAGACCGGCCACACCGTGCCGTCCGCGCTGCCCGCCGACGCGCACGACGCGCTGCGCGCCGCCGCGGTACGCCTCGCCGAGGCGGCCGGCTTCCGCAGCGGCATGCTGCACAGCGAGTGGATCCTCGCCGACGGCGTGCCGACGCTCGTGGAATGCGCGGCCCGGATGCCCGGCGACATGATCACCGCGCTCATCTCGATCGCCTACGAGCGGGACGTCATCGAGGCGTACCTGCGGATCCTGCGCGGCGAACGGCCGGCGCTGCCGGCGCGGGCGACCGGCGCGGCGGCGATCGAGTTCCTGATCGCGCCGCCCGGCCGGGTCACCGCCGTGGACGGCAGGCGCGACGCGCTGCGCGTGCCGGGCGTGCTCGACGTGCAGGTGGAGACGAAGGTCGGTCAGACCGTGCCGGAGCTGCTCTCCTCGGCGCACCGCAGCGGGCACCTGATGACCTGGGGTGCCACCCCGGACGAGGCCGCCGACGCCGCCCGCCGCGCCGCGAGCCAGATCCGCATCACTGTCGGCTAGAGGGTACGGCCGTACGACAGGCAGCCCGGGGCGTCCTTGTAGAAGCCGAAGTTCGGGATCCGCTCGTAGCCGGCCGAGGTGTACATGGCGATCGCCTCGGGCTGCTTGTCGCCGCACTCCAGCACGATCCGCTTGCGGCCGTGGTCGCGGGCGGACCGCTCGACCGCCCCGAGCACCGCGCGGGCCACGCCCCGGCCCCGGGCCGCCGGGTCGGTGTACATCCGCTTCAGCTCGGCCGTGTCGCCGTCCTCGCCGTGGCTGCGCCAGCCGCCGCAGCCGACCGGCCGTCCGTCCAGGTAGGCGACGAGGAACGTGCCGTCCGGCGGGGTGAACTCGGTCGCGTCGACGGGGGTCTCGTCGCCGCTGCCGCCGTACCGGGCGCCGAGGTCGGCCAGTGCCGCCCGGATCAGCGCCTGCGACTCGGGAGCGTCGAAGCGCCGCTCCCGGATCTCGATCTCGCTCACCGTGCCAGGTTACGACCGCCGCCGGCCCCGGCCCGGCCCGGCCGCCGGGGGTCGGACGCAGATCACTCCCGCCCGGTCACTCCGCCCTGCGGCTGCGCCGGTCATTCCGCCGCCCTGCGGCTGCGCCGGTCATTCCGCCGTCCGGCGGAAGTGGTCCCAGCCGCGCGGGCCGCTGTAGGCGGCGCCGTCGACGGTGACCCCGGCGCCGGCCGCCACCCGCCCGACCGGCCGCCAGCCGTCCGGGAGCGCGGCGTCCGTCGGGAACGTCGCCGCCAGCGCGTGGTCCTCGCCGCCGGCCAGGATCCAGGTGTACGGGTCGACGCCGAGCGCCTGCGCCGCGTCCCGCATCTGCCGGGGCACCTCGAACGCGTCGCGGCTCACGTCGATCGCCACGCCGCTGGCGGTCGCCACGTGCCCGAGGTCGGCCAGCAGCCCGTCCGACACGTCGATCATGGCGGTTGCTCCTGCCGCGGCGGCAGCGGGTCCGGCGGCGTACGGCACCTCGGGGCGGCGGAACGCCTCGACCAGCAGCCGGGGCGTGCGGAAACCCCGGGACAGCACGGTGTAGCCGGCCGCCGACCAGCCGGTGCTCCCGGCCAGCGCCACCACGTCGCCGGGGCGGGCGCCCGAGCGCACCACCGGGTCGCGGCCGGCCAGGTCGCCGAGCGCCGTCACGGCGACGGTGAGCGTCGGGCTGCCGGACATGTCCCCGCCGACCACGCTCGCGCCGACCAGCGCCGCCTCCGCGCCCAGCCCGTCGGCCAACTCCTCGGCCCAGGCCGGGTCCAGCTCGGCCGGCATGCAGAGCGCGACGAGCAGCGCCGTCGGGGTGGCGCCCATGGCGGCGATGTCGGCGAGGTTGGCCGCCGCCGCCCGGTGTCCCACGTCGCGCGCCGAGGACCAGTCGCGGCGGAAGTGCCGCCCCTCCACCAGCACGTCGGTCGAGGCGACCACCCGCCGGTCCGGCGCGGCCACCACCGCGCCGTCGTCGCCGGGGCCGAGCAGGCAGTTCCGTCCCTGTGCCAGCCGGGCGGTCACCCGGTCGATCAGGCCGAACTCGCCGACATCAGTGACAGTCATTCCGTCCCCTCGCTCCGCTGCGTCGTTCCGCACGTCCCACCCCTGTCCGCACCGGCGTGTGCTCGCTCACCGCGTCCGACCGGCAACCGATAGGGATCACGGCCGCTCAGTACGGTAGTTTCACCCTTCGGGTCGCCCGGAGGCGACGGACGGAGGTCGAGTCGTGGTACAGGCGTACATCCTCATCCAGACCGAGGTCGGCCGGGCGCGTGACGTGGCCGGTCTGATCGCGGACCTGGCCGGCGTGGTACGGGTCGACGCCGTCACCGGGCCGTACGACGTGGTGGTGCTCACCGAGGCGAACACCGTCGACGAGCTCGGCAAACTCATCGTCAGCAAGGTGCAGATGGTGCCCGGCATCACCCGCACCCTCACGTGTTCGGTGGTGCGGCTGTAAGTGGACGAGAAGAACACCTCCCCCCGCCGGGACGGCGCCACCCGCCGTGCCGCGCTCTGGGCGACGCTCGTCGCCGTGCCGGTGACCCTGGCGGTCGCCGGGTTCACGTTCGCCAAGCTGGCCCCGGAGTCGCCGGACGCCGAGCCGAGCGCGTCGGCGAGCCCTCGGGCGCAGTCGAGCGCGCCGGTCGAGATGCCCGCCCCGGCGCTGGCCGAGCGCCCGACCATCCTCTGCCGCGCCCTGATGTCGCAGCTCCCGGACAGCGTGCGTGACCTGCCGCAGCGTCCGGTCACCGCGGGCCCGGAGCAGAACGCCGCGTACGGCGACCCGGCGCTGACGGTTGCCTGTGGCGGCAGCCCGGCGGAGTTCCCGCCCACCGACGAGGTGTGGAAGGTCAACCAGGTCTGCTGGCACGCGGCGAAGGAGGCCGACGCCACGGTGCTGACCACCGTCGACCGGGAGACCCCGATCCGGGTGCGGGTGCCGACGTCGTACGAGCCGCCGCTGCAGTGGGTGACCTCGATCTCCGACACGATCGTCAGCTCGGTCCCCTCGGCGAAGCAGATCCCCTCGGGCTGCTCCGCCTGACGCCCGACGGGCGTCAGGCGACGGCGCCTGCGGTCAGCGGCCGGCGCGGCGGTGCAGGGCGGTACGGATCAGCCGGTTGACCAGCTTCGGGTACTCCAGCCCGCTGGCCGACCACATCCGCGGGAACATCGACGTCGGGGTGAAGCCCGGCATCGTGTTGATCTCGTTGAGGTAGACGTCCATCTGCGGGGTCACGAAGAAGTCGACCCGGGCCAGGCCGGAGCAGTCGAGCGCGGTGAACGCCCGGGTGGCGTACTCGCGCACCTGCCGGGCGACCGGCTCGGGCAGGTCGGCCGGTACGTCGTACTCGCAGACCTCGTCGGCGAAGATGTACTTGGCCTCGAAGTCGTACCAGTCCTGGTCGCCGATCATCCGCACCTCGGCGAGCACGGAGGCCTCCGGCGCGCCACCGGCCTCGCCCTCCAGCACGCCGCACTCGATCTCGCGGCCGACCACGGCCCCCTCGACGAGCACCTTGCTGTCGATCTCCCGCGCGGTGACGAGCGCGGCGTCCAGGTCCGCCCAGTCGTCGACCTTCGTGATGCCGAACGAGGAGCCGGCCCGGGACGGCTTGACGAAGACGGGCAGCCCGAGGCGCTCCTTGTCCTCGTCGCTGAGCGACATCCCGGCGCGCAGCACCGCGTACGGACCGACCGGGATGCCCTCGGCGGCGCAGAGCTTCTTGGTGAACTCCTTGTCCATGGCCGCGGCGGAGGCGAAGACGTTCGCGCCCACGTAGGGGATGTCGGCCATCTCCAGCATGCCCTGGATGGTGCCGTCCTCCCCATACGCGCCGTGCAGCACCGGGAAGACCACGTCCACGTCGGCCAGCGCGACCGGCCCCTGGGCGGGGTCGAGCACCATCAGGCCGCCGACGGCGGGGTCGGCGCGCAGCACCAGTTCGGCGCCGGAGCCGGCGGTGACCTCGGGAAGCTTGCGGTCGGCGATGGCGAGCCGGCTCGGGTCGCCGCTGGCGAGCACCCACTGGCCCTGCCGGGTGATGCCGACCGGGACCACCTCGAACTCGTCCGGGTCGAGCGCGGCCAGCACGCTGCCGGCGCTGACGCACGAGATGCCGTGCTCGGGGCTGCGGCCGCCGAAGACGATCGCCACACGGGTCTTGCCTGGGGTGGTCATGGTCACCTCATCGTTCGCGACTGCGGCTGGCCGTGCTCGCCGGTGGCGCTCACCCGACTGACCTTACTGTGCGTTGCCGCAAGCGGTGGTCGTTACCCGGGGAGACGCGGAGTCGCGTGGCAAACGGTCAAGGCGACATATACGGGGAGTAACGGAGCGGCGTGCCTCAGAAGGCCGGATGCCGGGGCCGGCGGCCGACCGCGATGACCTTCACGCGCTGCCGGCCGGCCCGCACCATGCCCAGCGCCATGAACGCGCCGGCGATCCGGTCGGCCGCCTCCCGGCTGCTCGCGCCGACGACCTGACGGCGGCGTTCCGGACTGGTCCGTTCGTCGCGCCGGCTGCCGTCCGGCGGACGTACGTCGGTGAGGACGACGAGGAACCTGGTCACCGCGGCAATCCCTCCCGTCTCGTGGACCGGCAGGGGCACGCGGCGGTCGGATCGTGGGGGAGTGAATAATCCGACCACCGCGCGCCCCATCCCCTCCGGTCGCTCACCACCACCGTCGCCACGACAACCGGTGGTGAGGACGCCGTCACACATTGACAGGTTCACCGGCGTGAATGCAACTCTCATCGACTTTCTCTCATGCCCACTTTCCCGCGAGATGTGCGACCATCGATGCATGGCGCCGAAGACCGCCCGGGCCCGACGGCTCGGCATCGCCCTGCGGACCCACCGGGAGGCCGTCGGCCTCACCCTGGAGGCCGCGGCTGACGAGATCAACAGCACCCGGAGCACGCTGTCCCGCTACGAGAACGCGCAGACGCTCGTCAGCCCCGCCACCGTGCGCGCGCTGCTGACCAGCTACGGCGTGGACCCGGCCGACATCGCGGCGGCGGTGCAGCTCGCGAAGGACGCCCGCAAGCCGGGCTGGTGGGTGTCCTATTCGTACCTGCTGGACCAGCGCACCATCGACTTCATCGCGCTGGAGGCCGAGGCCACCGGCATCGCGAACTTCGAACCGTCTGTGGTGCCCGGTCTGCTCCAGACCGCCGACTACATCCGCGGGGTGATGCGCGGCGGGCCGCACACGCTCACCGACGAGCAGGTGGAGCAGCGGGTCCAGCTACGACTGGACCGCCAGCAGCGGCTCTCCGGGCCCGAGCCGCCGATCCTCGACGCCATCATCGACGAGGGCGCGCTGCTGCGCCCGGTCGGTGACCGCTCGGTGATGTCCGGCCAGCTCCAGCACCTGCTGAAGATGGCCGAGCTGCCGAACGTCACGGTGCAGGTGATCCCGCTCGCCGCCGGATACCACCGGGGCACCCGGGGCTCGCTGCACATCCTGGAGTTCGCCGACCCGGAGGACCCGATCATCGCCTCGGTGGAGACAGTCGCCGGGCAGATGGTCCTCGACCGGCCGGGTGACCTGCGTACCTGCGCCAAGATCATGGAGCACCTGCGGACCGTGGCGCTGAGCCCTGCGGCCAGCCGGGACCAGCTCCTCCGCCTGCTGAACGAGAGGTGACCAGATGAACGGCACGAATCCCACACCGGCCCGCTGGCGCAAGAGCAGCCACAGCGGCGACGAGGGCGCGTGCGTGGAGATGGCGCCGCTGCCCGGTGCGGTGGCGGTCCGCGACTCCAAGGATCCGGACGGTCCGGTGCTGGTGTTCCCGCCGCACGCCTGGGTCGCGTTCACCGCCGCGCCACCGAGCG
>NZ_JBMVFV010000142.1:0-7377 GCF_049538395.1 Micromonospora sp. AB353
GGGCGCCGACGCTCACCAGCGCGTCCTCCGCCCCGGCGGGGGCCGGGCTGGCCGGCGCGGCCGCCGCCCGGTCGGCCGCGGTCCGCCGCGGCTTGCCGGGGAGCAGTTCGGGGGTACGCCGGGCGGCGACGTCCTCGACCCAGCCGACCATGAGCGTCACCACGCCGACGAGCGCGAAGACCAGCCCCACCCGCAGCCACAGGCCCACCGGGTCGCGCGGCGACCAGCCGACCAGGCCGACAAGCGGGGTGAGGAGCACCACGAACGGCATGTGCCAGAGGTAGATGGTCAGCGCGCGCCGGTTCACCACAGTCACCGCCCGGCCGAGCGCCGGCACGCGGTCGACCCAGGTCACCCCGGCCGGCGCCCGGCCGATCGCCACCAGGATGAACGCGGCCGACCAGAGCGCGTTGCCCAGCGGGATGTCGTTGATGTCGAATCCGCGCGGCCCCGGGTGGGTGACGATCCACGCCAGCCCGGCGGCGCCGACCACGGCGGCCACCGGCAGCAGCACCCGGTTGCGCATCCGGCGCAGCAGCCCGTCGTGGTGGGCGAAGCCGAGCAGCCAGGCGCCGAAGTAGAGGCCGAACTCCCGCAGCACCGTCGGCGGGTTCGCCAGGATGCCCGCCTCGATCGCGACGAGCAGCAGGTACGGGGCGGCGAGCGTGGGCAGCGGCGCCCGGCGGAACAGCCAGAGCACCACCGGTGAGGCGAGGACGAACCACAGGTAGTCCCGCAGGTACCAGATCGGGCTGAGCGCCAGCCCGCCCCAGTAGTTGGCCGGCGGGTCGCTGATCGGGAAGAGCCAGAGCAGCACCTTCGGGCTGAACGTCAGTCCGGTGAGCAGCATGGCCGGCACGAAGACCACGGCGACCACCCACAGCGACGGCAGGAGGCGGCGCAGCCGGCGCCCGACCGCGCGTACCCCGCTGCGATCGAGTGACGCCGCCATCAGCGACCCGGCCAGGGCGAACATCACCGACATCGCCGGGAACACCAGCGTGAGCGTGGCGTAGCCGGTGACGTGGTAGGTGACGACGCGCAGGATGGCCAGGAAGCGGAGCAGGTCCAGGTAGCGGTTTCGCATCAGCTCGCGGCGGGGTCCGGGGGCAGAGACAATGGTCCCTACCCTGCTTCCGCACGCTGTGAAACAGCCGAGAACGCCTATGGAAAGTGAGATGTCCCATAGGTCTGGCTGATCCTGATCATCTCTGCCGGGCCGGCCCCGGCCGCCCGTCAGAAGCCGAGCTTGCGCAACTGCTTCGGGTCGCGCTGCCAGTCCTTCGCCACGCGTACGTGCAGGTCGAGGTAGACCCGGGTGCCCAGCAACTCCTCGATCTGCCGCCGGGCGGTGGTGCCCACGTGCTTGAGGCGGCTGCCCCGGTGGCCGATGACGATGGCCTTCTGGCTCGAGCGCTCCACGTACAGGTCGGCGTAGATCTTGGTGAGGTTGCCCTCCGGGATCATCTCCTCGACCACCACGGCGATGGAGTGCGGCAGCTCATCGCGTACGCCCTCCAACGCCGCCTCGCGGACCAGCTCCGCCACGAGCACCTGCTCCGGGTCGTCGGTGAGCATGTCGTCCGGGTAGAGCTGCGGCGACTCGGGCAGGTAGCCGGTCATCACGTCGACCAGCGTGTCCACCTGGTGGCCGGAGACCGCGCTGACCGGCACCACGTCGGCGAACTCACCCAGCTCGCTCACCGCGAGCAACTGCTCGGCCAGCCGCTTCTTGTCGACCAGGTCGGTCTTGGTGACCACCGCCAGCACCGTCGCCTTGAGGCTGGCCAGCTCACCGGTGATGAACCGGTCGCCCCGGCCGACCGGCTCGTTCGCCGGCACGCACAGGCCGATCACGTCGACCTCGCTCCAGGTCTCCCGGACGAGGTCGTTGAGGCGCTCGCCGAGCAGCGTGCGGGGCCGGTGCAGACCCGGGGTGTCGACAAGCACGAGTTGCGAGTCCGGCCGGTGCAGCACCGCCCGGATGATGTGCCGGGTGGTCTGCGGCTTGTTCGAGGTGATCGCGATCTTGGTGCCGACGATCGCGTTCGTCAGCGTCGACTTGCCCGCGTTCGGCCGCCCTACGAAACAGGCGAAACCGGCACGGTAGGGACGCGCTTCGGGGGTTGTCACTCGACCACCGTGCCGAGGACGGTGCCGTCCGGCGCGGCCACGTGCACCGGCGCGTCGGCGGACAGGTCACGCACCGCCGCGTGCCCGGCCCCGTCCAGCGTCGACGCCTCGGTCACCACCACCGCGGCCTCCAGCCGGCTCGCGCCCGCCGCCACCGCCGAGGCCACCGCGAGCTGGAGCGCGGTCAGGGTCAGCGACGGCAGCGCCACGCTCGCCGCCGCGTACGTCCGGCCGTCCTGGTCGCGGACCGCCGCGCCCTCCACTGCGGCCACCCGGCTCCGCGCGCCCCGGGCCAGGACGACCAGCTTGGCGTCCTCGGCGCTCAGCTCGGCAGGGTCGGCGGGGGTGGGCAGGGCGGCCGGTACGGCGGGTGACTCAGGCATCGGCGGGTTGCCTCTCCTCGGAACGGTTGTTGTCGCCACGCGAATCGGGCGGCTCGCTGCGGTTGGTGCCCTCCGGCGCGTCACCCCGGTCGACCCGGCTCACCAGAACCGTGTCGATCCGGTTGCGCCGGCCGGTCGTGCCCTCGGCCACCAGCCGCAGGCCGGCCACCTCGGCCTCGGCGCCCGGGATGGGCACCCGGCCGAGCGCCTGGGCGAGCAGGCCACCGACCGTCTCCACCTCGTCGGTGGGCAGCTCGGTGTCGAACAGCTCGCCCAGATTCTCCACCGGCAGCCGCGCGGTCACCCGCACGGCCCCGTCGGGCAGATGCTCGACCGGCGGGCGCTCGACATCGTACTCGTCGGTGATCTCCCCGACGATCTCCTCCAGGATGTCCTCGATGGTGACCAGCCCGCCGGTGCCGCCGTACTCGTCGACCACGATGACCAGGTGGTTGCGGGCCGCCTGCATCTCGGAGAGCAGGTCGTCCACCGGCTTGGACTCCGGCACGAACGTGGCCGGGCGCATCAGCTCGGCCACCGGCATCTGCCGGGCGGCCTGGTCGCCCTGCACCCGGCGGATCAGATCCTTGAGGTAGAGCACACCGAGCACGTCGTCGACGTTCTCGCCGATCACCGGGATGCGGGAGAACCCGGAGCGCAGGAACAACGCCAGCGCCTGCGCGAGCGTCTTGCGTTCCTCGATCCACACCATCTCGGTACGCGGCACCATCACCTCGCGGGCGATGGTGTCGCCGAGCGCGAAGACCGAGTGGATCATCTGACGCTCGCCGTGCTCCACCACACCGCGCTGCTCGGCCAGGTCGACCAGTTCCCGCAGCTCCACCTGGGTCGCGAAGGGCCCCTCGCGGAAGCCCTTGCCGGGGGTGACCGCGTTGCCGATCAGGATCAGCAGCGACGCCAGCGGGTTGAGCGCGCGGCCCAGCCAGCGCACCAGCGGCGCGACCGCGCGGCCGACCGCGTACGCGTGCTGACGGCCGATCGTGCGCGGGCCGACACCGACCACCACGAAGCTCACCACCGTCATCGCGCCCGCGGTCACCAGCGCCGCCCGCCAGCCCGCGCCGAACGTGTCGACGGCCACCAGCGCGACGAGCGTGGTGGCGGTCAGCTCGGCCAGCAGACGCAGCAGGAGCAGCAGGTTCAGATGGCGGACCACGTCACCGGCGACCGCCTGGAGAGCACGCCCGCCGCGGGCGCCGTCCCGGGTCAGTTCGGCCGCACGGGCCGGCGAGACCGCTGCCAGCGCCGCCTCGGTCATCGCGATCAGGCCGGCGAGCACCACCAGCCCGGCGGCGAAGACCAGGAGTTGAAGATCAGGCAGACCGGCGGGGGTGCGGACCGCCGCCAAGGTGTCCATCACCGCGACCGGGTCGACCGCCAGCTGGCCAGCAGCCGGGCCTGGAGACCGAACATCTCCCGCTCCTCCTCGGGCTCGGCGTGGTCGTAGCCCAGCAGGTGCAGCACGCCGTGCACGGTGAGCAGGTGCAGCTCGTCGGCGGCCGAGTGCCCGGCCGCGGCGGCCTGCTTGGCCGCCACCTCCGGGCAGAGCACGATGTCACCGAGCAGGGCGGGCTCACCGCCGGCCGGGTTGCTCTCCCCCGGGCCGTGGTCGACGCTGCCCTCGTCCATGGGGAAGGCGAGCACGTCGGTCGGGCCGTCGCCACCCATCCAGCGGTGGTTCAGCTCCGACATGTATTCGATGTCGACGAGCAGCACGGACAGCTCGGCGAGGGGGTTGACCCCCATCTCGTCGAGGGCGTGCCGCGCGACGGCGAGCACGGCGTCGGTGTCGACGTCGACACCCGACTCGTTGGCGATCTCGATGGACAACTGTCTTCCTCTGATGATGTGACGGCTTCCGCCGGTGGGTCAGCGGCGCCGGCCGGCCCGGCCGCCCTGGGCGGTGCGCCCCGGCACGGCGTGCACGCTCTGCGCCTGCTGGTTCTCCCGCTCGGCGTCCCAGCGGGCGTACGCGTCGACGATGTCGCCCACCAGCTTGTGGCGCACCACGTCGGAGCTGGAGAGCTGGGCGAAGTGCACGTCCTCGACGTTGTTCAGGATCTCCCGGACCACCCGCAGGCCGCTGGTCGTCCCGCCGGGAAGGTCCACCTGGGTGACGTCACCGGTGACGACGATCTTGGAGCCGAAGCCGAGCCGGGTGAGGAACATCTTCATCTGCTCGGGCGTGGTGTTCTGCGCCTCGTCCAGGATGATGAACGCGTCGTTCAACGTCCTTCCGCGCATGTATGCCAGCGGTGCCACCTCGATCGTGCCGGCGGCCATCAGCTTCGGGATGGTCTCCGGGTCGAGCATGTCGTGCAGCGCGTCGTAGAGCGGGCGCAGGTAGGGGTCGATCTTCTCGTTCAGGGTGCCGGGCAGGAAGCCCAGCCGCTCCCCCGCCTCGACCGCCGGCCGGGTCAGGATGATCCGGTTGACCTGCTTGGCCTGGAGCGCCTGCACGGCCTTCGCCATCGCCAGGTACGTCTTACCGGTACCCGCCGGGCCGATGCCGAAGACGATGGTGTGGGCGTCGATCGCGTCGACGTACTTCTTCTGCCCCAGCGTCTTGGGACGGATGGTGCGACCGCGCCGGGAGAGGATGTTGAGCGTCAGGACCTCGGCGGGCCGCTCGGTGCCGCCCTGCTCGAGCATGCCGACGGTACGCCGCACCGCGTCTGTGGTCAGGGTCTCGCCTTTCTCGATCAGTTCGAGCAGCTCACTGAAGAGGCGCTCGGCGAGGGCGTTGTCGGCGGGGGCGCCGGTGATGGTGATCTCGTTGCCGCGGACGTGGACGTCACTGTCGATCGAGCGCTCGACGAGCCGCAGGATCTCGTCGCCCGCGCCGAGCAGGTTCACCATGATCTTCTGGTCGGGGACCGTGATCCTGGTCTGCACACGCGGCGTGCCGGGAGGTGGGGTGCCGGTCATAGGTCGGGCCGTCGGGCCCTGCGCCACCTGCTCTCCGCTTCTCGGGCGCCGGGCCCTGCTGGCGCGGCGTTCGGTTACCTCCATCGTATCGGGTCGGCACCGGACGCACCGCGCCCATTTCCGGTGGCCGGCGGTCAGTCGCCGGCGCGGAAGTCGTACCCGTCGAAGGTCTCCTGGGTGCGGGTGAAGCGGTAGGTCGCCCAGTGCATCCGGACCACCACGCCCCGTTCGTCGCGGGTCAGCCGCAGCAGTTCCCCTGCCTCCCGGCCGGAGACCGTGCGGAACACGTCCGGCCGGTCCGGCAGCGGCGCGAACACCGCCGGCGGCTTCCCGGCCGGGTCGTCCGCGCCACGTGCCCGCAGCGTCCCGTCGTGCCACGAGAAGACGTACTCGAAGCCCTCGCCCCACCAGCGGCCCAGCACGCCGCGCAGGTGGTCCGGCGCGGGCGGGCCGGGACGCCACGGCTCGATCTCCGCCGGGTCGTGCTCGGCGGCGGCGGCCAGCAGCCGGTGTGGCAGGTCGAGGACCTCCTCGCCGACGCCGGACGAGCCGAGCACCGCGGCACCCATCGCCCCGGCGGTGCCCTGCCCGCCGCGCCGCCCGTACACGGCGGCGAGGAATCCGGGCATCGCTCCGTCGTGGCCCACGTGGGTCACCCGCTCCGGCTGCGGGATCAGGATCAGCCCCAGCCCGAAGCCGGCCGACCAGACCGACTCGTCGGTGGGGGTGAGCGGCCAGCGCATCTCCTCGACCGTCGTCGCGGCGAGCACCGCGCCGTCCGGGTCCACCGCCGCCGGGTCGGCCAGGAACGCGGCCCAGCGGGCCATGTCCGACGCGGTGCTCCAGAGCTGCGCGGCGGGGGCCACCGCGCCGAAGTCGGCGGGTGGTTCCGGGTGTGCCTCGTCGGAGTACGCGTCGACCAGGAACCCGGTCGCGGCCCGCTCGGTCGGGTACGGGCCGGTGGCGGTCAGCCCGAGCGGGGTGAGCACCCGGTCGGCCAGCACCTCGGCCCAGGTGCCGCCGCGCAGCCGGGCGACCGCCTCGCCGAGCAGCGCCAGGCCGAGGTTGGAGTAGTGGAAGCGGCGGCCGGTGGGCAGCACCCGCTCGACCCGGGCCAGGTCGGCCAGCATCTCCTCGACGGCCGGGGCGCGCAGGCTGTCCCACACGTCGCCGTGCGGCTCGCGTTGCAGGCCGGCGGTGTGCGACAGCAGCCGGCGTACTGTCGCGTCGCCGTGCGCGGGCAGGTCGAGGTGCCGCCCGATCGGGTCGTCCAGGTCGAGCAGGCCCTCGTCGCGGCACTGCATGACCAGCGCGGCGGTGAAGGTCTTGGTGACCGAGCCGATCCGGAACACCGTCTCCGGCCCGAGCGGGGTGTCGTTGCCGGTGTCGCCCACGGTGCAGGTCCACAGCGGCCGGTCAGCCCGGTGCAGGGCGGCCGACACCGCCGGGATCCGCCCGGTGGCCTGCGCCTGGCGCACCATCCGGGCGAGCCGGTCGGAGACGTCGGTCATCGGCAGAGCATCGGGCCGAGCGGCGCGCCACCGAGCAGGTGGGCGTGCACGTGGAAGACCTCCTGGCCGCCGTACGGGCCGGTGTTGAACATCAGCCGGAACCCGTCCACGGTCAGGCCCTCCTCCTCCGCCACCACGGCGGCGGTCTGGAGCACCTCGCCGGCCAGCTCGGGCGCGCCCTGGGCCAGCGTGGCCACGTCCGCGTAGTGCTCCTTGGGGATCACCAGCACGTGCGTGGGCGCCTTCGGGTCGATGTCGCGGAAGGCCAGGGTGGTGGCGGTCTCGCGGACGATGGTGGCCGGAATCTCCCCGGCGACGATCCGGCAGAAGAGGCAGTCCATCGCAGCAGTGTAAGGAGGGGCCCCTGCTTAACGTCTCCGGCATCGGAAGGGGCCCTTTTT
>NZ_JBMVFV010000143.1:0-7274 GCF_049538395.1 Micromonospora sp. AB353
CGATCATCACGCCGTTGCCGTCCGGGTCCTCCACCGAGAAGAACGCGCCGAACGGGGCGTCGAAGACCGGCGACGCCTCCACGCCCGCCGAGGCCAGCTCGTTGTGCAGGCCCTTGACGTCCTTGCACGCCACGGAGATGTGCTGCGCTCCGGGGCGGAGGCCACCCACGCCCCAGGTGGCGAGCACCATCGTGGTCTCGCCTCCCGGAGTGCCCAGCTGCAGCCAGCGCAGGCCCGGCTCCGGCGGCATCTCGTCCGGGGTCATCTCGTGGTCATTGATCACCTCGAATCCGAGGCGGGCGTAGAAGTCCTTCGCCTTGTCCTGGTCGGTGACCGGGATGGTGATCAATGTGATGTGGCTGATTCCCATGGAATTTCCCATCTCACGGCATATGGGCGAACAGTGCGATCATCCTACCGAACCGATCCCCGTTTGCGCATGCCTGAGACGCGCATGTCCGGCGCGGATCGTCATGGTCGCGCCGGACGAGTGCGATGGCGAGATCAGTTCGATTTCACCATTTCCCGGCGCAGGGTGTCGGCCGCGTTTCCGGTACGCATTTCACACACCCGGACGAGCGTGTCGTAGGCGACGAGCGCCCCGCGTACCGTCTCGTTGTAGAGATCCTGCGCGGCCACGCCGAGGTCGCGCATCGGCTGCATGAACAGCAGGAAGAACGCGTTGAAGTCGTACCCGTTCAGGATCTCCTCGCCGATCGGCTCCATGCGCTGGAGCAGCTGCACCCGCACCCGCAGCTTGCGCAGGTAGGCGATGCGCGACTGGGCCATGCCGGCGAAGCCGCCCTCGCCGGCCTGGATCAGCCGGTTCTCGAAACACTCGTCGCGGCCCTTCGCCAGCGCGAGCGCGCTGTACCGCTGCAGCTCCCCGTACTCCCGGACCGCGGTGTCGATCTGGTCCACGGTCCCGTCCAGGGCCCGGAAGGTCTGCGAGTAGGTCTTCAGGACGCCCGCCATCTGCTCGGCCACGTTGGCGGCGTCGAACGAGCCGTCCGGTGACACGGCTCCGGCGGAGGCTTCGACGACGTATCGCACCGTGTCGTCGAGGCAGGCCAGCGAATCGAGGCAGTCGCGAACCGCACGGAGCGTCGCGCCGGTCGCGACCGCGTCGGACACCAGACCGGTGACGATCTCGGCGGCGTCCCCGGCGGCGTAGTTGGTCGGGGGGCACTCATTGTGTAGACCCAGTACACCCACAGCTTCCTCCCTCACTGGTGATCGAGCTCTCCCTCGACCCTAGGGGCGTCGCGGGGGCCGAGACTTCTCCTGTGTTGCCCGCCGGTACGACCGGCCGGGATAGGCAAGCGGCGAGAAGCCGGGCCGCGGACGGGCGCGAAGAATGATCGCGGAGAGCGCGGCGAACCTGCGGAAAGGGTGGTGCCCGATGCCCGGCGACGCGACGACGGACGCGGTGTCGACTCCGGAGCTGGCGGAGGTGTTCGACCGGGCGGCGCCACGCTACGACCGCACCGGCGTCCGCTTCTTCGGCCCGATCGGCGCTCGCCTGGTGGCGGGGCTCGATCTGCGCCCGGGCGAGGACGTGCTCGACGTCGGCTGCGGGCAGGGCGCCTGCACCGTTCCCGCCGCCCGCGCCGTGGCGCCGGGCGGCTCGGTGATCGGCATCGACGTGGCACCGGCCATGGTGGAGGGCGCCCGCGCGGAACTCGCCGACGAGGGACTGACGAACGCGGAGGTACGCGTCGGTGACGCGGCCACGCCCGGCTTCGCCCCGGCCCGTTTCGACGCGGTCGTCGCGGGCCTGGTGATGTTCATGCTGCCCGACCCGGCGGACGCCGCGGCCCGGTACCGCCGGCTGCTGCGCCCGGGCGGCCGCTTCGCGATGACCACGTTCGGCGCCGACGACCCCGCATTCTTCCACGTCACCGACGCCGTCGTGCCGTACGTGGACGGTGGCATGCCCCCGGTACCCGGCCGCACCGACAACCCGTTGCGCTCCAAGGAGGGGATCCACCGCCTGCTGCGCGACGCTGGCTTCGCCGGCACGCGGATCGAGGACGAGACGCTCGACCTGGAGTTCACCGACCCACGGCAGTGGTGGGGCTGGCTGTGGCAGACGGCCGGCCGGATGGTGCTCGAGCGGGTGCCCGCGGAGCGGCTGGGTGAGGCACGGGCGGCGGCCGAGGCCCGGATGGAGGAGGTCGCCGCCGACCGCGGACGCCTGGTCGTGCACTGGAACGTCTGGTACTCGTACGCCACCGCCGGCTGACTTCGAGCCCGTCCCGAAGGGGGATCCGTCATGGCCGCAACCAGCCCGCCGACGTTGCAGGGCCTGCCGCTGTTCGGCAACGCCTTCGCCTTCATGCGTGACCCGGTCGCGCTGGCCCGCGCCGGCTACGCCGAGCACGGTCCCGTGTTCGCGCTGCGGATGGGGCCGCGGCGCTCGGTCGTCGT
The DNA here is from genome assembly GCF_049538395.1 of Micromonospora sp. AB353. NCBI lineage: Bacteria > Bacillati > Actinomycetota > Actinomycetes > Micromonosporales > Micromonosporaceae > Micromonospora > Micromonospora sp. AB353. Next base: position 2,431 of record NZ_JBMVFV010000143.1, read on the forward strand.
GGCCGGCGTCGCGGAGAGCCGGCACGCGATCGCGCTGCCCGAGACGATCCTCGCCGTCCAGCCGGTCTACCAGTGGCTGAAGCCCATGTTCGGCGCGGTCATGCAGGCCGCCGACCACCCGGACTACCTGCGTCAGCGGGCCGCGCTGCTGCCCGCCTTCCACAGCCGCAACCACGCGGACTACCTGGCCGCCATCATCGGTGAGACGAGCGAATGGATGGACCGGCTCGGCCCGCGCGGTGAGTTCGACGCGCGCGCCGACCTGGAACGGCTGAGCATGGACATCGCCGTACGCCTGTTCCTGGGGTCCGGCTTCCGCGCCCGGCACGGCGACCGGTTCCGGTCGCTCTTCCTCGACATCGCGGCCGGGATGGAGTTCTTCCTGCCGGCCAACCTGCCGACGCCGCGCCTGCGCCGGCGCGACCGCGCGCGCCGGGAGATGTTCGAGCTGATGGGGCCGCATCTGCGGGCCGTCCGGGAGGACCCGGACACCGGCCGGTACGGCTTCCTGCCGCACCTGCTCGCGGGCGGCGCGGACTTCGACGACGAGACCGTCATCGGGCTCATCCTGATCCTGGTGTACGCGGCGTACGAGACGACAGCGGCTCAGCTGGCCTGGTCGCTCATCCTGCTGCTGCAGCACCCGAAGGAACTGACGGCGATGGAGGAGGAGATCGCCGACCTGCCCCGGCACGCCGGCGACTGGACCGTCACGGATCTGCACCGGCAGCGACGGCTGTTCGAGGCGCTGCTGGAGTCCCAGCGGCTGCGGCCGGTCACGACGCTGCTGACCCGGCAGACCGTCACCGCGTACGAGGTCGGTGGTTTCACCGTGCGGGCCGGCTGGCAGACGCTGTTCTGCCCGCCCGTGACGCACCGCGTGCCGGAGGTGTTCCCGGACCCGGACCGGTTCGACCCCGACCGGTTCAGCAGGGACCGCGACACGGACGGCCGGGCGGCGGCCGGCCTGCTCAACCTCGGCGGCGGCCTGCACGCCTGCCTGGGCGCCCGCTTCGCGGACCTGGAGATGAAGGCGGTGCTGGCGATGCTGACCCGCTCGTACGACATGGAGCTGGGGATCGCCGAGCCGCAGCAGGCGCCCGGGCTGGGTGTGGCCCGGCCCGCGTCGTGCCCGGTGCGGTACACCGCCCGGTCCTGACCTCGTGGCCGTCGGTGGACCCGGCTCCACCGACGGCCACGGGCACCGGCGCGGGCCGGAACCTCAGCGGACCTGCGCCCGCCGCGGCCCGGCCTGGGACTCGAGCATCAGCAGGGGGAACGCGAGCAGCAGCGGCGGGTCCAGCAGAGCCGGCCGGCGCAGCGGGATGCCGACCGCGACGGTGGCCTGCGCCGCGACCGGCTCGTCGGGGATCTCGGCGGAGCCGACGCAGATGCCGGCCGAGGGCTCCTCGGTGAGGACCTCGCCGATGGTCACGTCGGTGCGGGCGCTGACCGCGAGCACGCTCGCCCTTCCCGTCACCGCGAGCGGCAGTGGGAACACGCCCGGCGAGAGGATCGCGGCGCAGGACGATGGTCGTTGCTGCGGTATTCCGGACCGGAAGGTGGCGACCACGGTGAGGCCCGGGTGGCCGTCCGGGCGGGCCCCGACGTGGAGGAGCGCGAACGGCTGACGTGCGGGGGCCGGTGGGGTGGAGACCAGTTCGCGCAGGGGCACGTCCGCGACGGCCCGGCCGTACGTGCGGAAGCGGCCGGGCGACACACCGACGAGACGGGTGAACTGGGTGGTGAAGGTGCCGAAGCTGGAGTAGCCGACCGCCATGCTGATGTCGGTCGCGCTGGCGTCGCTGCCGAGGAGCCGGCGTTTCGCCTCGGCCATCCGCACGGCGGTGAGGAACCGGCCGGGCGTGACGGCGGTCAGCATCCGGAATACGCGGTGGAAGTGGAACGGGCTCATCAGCGAGGCGCGGGCGATGTCGTGCAGCCGGTGTGGCTCGTCGAGGTGGCGCCGCATCGAGGTCACCGCCTGGGTGATCGCTCCGATGTGCACGGAGGCCGCGGGCGCGGTGGTGGTCCCTGTTTCGTGGACGGCAGGCATGGGGCGTCGGACCTCCTGAGGGGATTGCGGAGATCGATCAACGACGGCAGCAGCAGGGCCGGATGGACGTCGGCGGAGCGCTGTCCGACTCGATGCTATAAATTCATATAGCAATCGGCAAGCCCATGAGAGCTATGTGTGAACAGTCCGCCACGGTAGGTGCTGCACCGGTTGGAGGGTAGCTGCGCCATTTTCGACACCGGCAATCGATTTCATCGGTTTGTTTCCCGGCAGAGCGCATTCGCCACCGAAGGCGCCGCGCCGAAACGGTCGAGCAGTTGCAGACCGATCCGGCGGATTGTCCGCAACATTCGATAGGACGTGCCGTGCTCGTCGTGCCGGGCCGTCAGGAGCGACTTGTCGACCAGGCGGTTGAGCAGCGGACGCAGATCGATCCGGACGTCCTGTTCGCAGTAGGAGCGGGCCGTCTTCTCCACCATGTCCGGGCTCACCGGTTCCGCCATCCCGCTGACCAGTGCGAGGCACTGCTGTTCGGCGAGCGTGAGCCGGTCCACCGTGCGTACCACCGCCGCGTGCAGCGAACGGTGGTGCGCGGGCGTGCCCCGGCGGCTCGCGTCCAGCAGCCGCAGCGGATCGCGGCACTGCTCGGCCAGCTCGGGCAGACCGGTGGTGCGCAGCACGCGGGCGGCCAGTTCCAGCGCGAGCGGCAGGCCGTCGAGCCGGCGGCAGATGGTGGCGACCAGGGCGCAGTTCTCCTCGTCCACCGAGAAGGACGGGCACGCCTGGGTGGCGCGCCGCGCGAACAGCGCCACGGCGGGCACGCGCAGCAGCGCCGCCGGGTCGGCCGGTGTCTCCGGCCCGGGCGGCCGGAGCGGGCCGATCGTCAGGATCGTCTCGTACGGCAGGCCGAGCAGTTCCCGTGAGGTGACCAGGACGCGTGCCTGCGGACAGGACCGCAGCAGGTCGTCGACGAGCCCGGCGCAGGGCTCCAGGACGTTCTCGGCGTTGTCCAGGAGGAGCAGGAGCTGTCGGCCGGCCAGATCGTCGAACCGCCGGACCGGCGCGGCGTGACGCTGCGGGAGCATCGGGTGCAGGGTCCGCCGTACCGCGTCGGCCGCGTCCGCGGCGTCGCCGGCCGCGGCCAGGTCCACCACCGCGACGCCGTCGCGGAAGTCCCCCCTGGCGGCGGCCGCCGCCGCGCGCGCGACGGCGCTCTTGCCCACCCCCGCGGGTCCGCTCAGCGTGACCAGCCGCTGCTGGACGAGCAGGTCACGCAGCTGTCGCAGCTCGGCCTCGCGGTCGATCAGCGGGTCGACCGCCGGTCCCGGACCGAGCCAGCCGCCGGGTGGAGGGCCCGGGACTCGGCTCCCGCCGGCGGCTACCAGTTGCCGGTGCACCCGGCGCAGTTCGTGGCCGGGTTCGACGCCCAGTTCGGCCTGCAGCCTGGTGCGGATCCGGTCGTAGTGGGACAGCGCCGAGGCGCCGTGGCCGGCGCGCCGCTGGGTCTCCAGGTAGAGCGCCTGCGCGGCCTCGTTGAGGGGGTCCACCTGGGCGAGACGTTCGGCGGTGGGCAGGACCGCGACGGCGCCCTTGCTGGTCAGGCCGGCCCGGACGTACGCCATCGCCACGGTGGTCCACTTCCCCCGGAGCAGGGTGACGTCCTCGCACCCGGGCAGCAGGGACTCGAGATCGGTGGTCGGCGACGCGGGCCACTCGCCGAGTGCCCGGCGCAGCAGGCCGTACGCCTCGCCGGTGGCGCCGGAGGCCAGCAGTTGCAGCCCGTGGTCGGCGTGGCTGTGGAAACGGCTGACATCCACCGCGTCCGGTGGCAGCCGAAGCTGGTAACCGGTGCCGCTGTGCCCGATCACGTTGGTGCGGCGCCGCGCCGGGGTGTCCGGCTCCATCACCTGGCGCAGCCGGGCGATGTACGTGTGCACCAGTGACTGCGGCGTGCCGGGCGGCTGGTTCTCCCAGAGCGCCTCGATGATCTCGTCGATCGGCACCGGGGTGCCGTGGCGCAGGGCCAGCAGGGCGATGATTGCCCGTTGTTTGCGGGGCCCGAGGTCCACCTTGCGGGAATCGATTACTGCGTGGGTGGAGCCGAGGACTTTAATCTCCACAATTGCCGCACGCAACACGTTGCCCCCAGGGTCGCCCGTATCGACGTCAACCAACGTCAGCGTAGTAATTACTTCGGGAAACCTGAAGTGCACAAATATTGCGCCGGAAATTGGTTCGCTATATGTAGCCTGGGTTGCGTGCCGAGGACCGGGCGGCCGAAGGCCGAGTTGGTGTTGACCGACGAGGAGCGCGCCACGCTGTTGCGCTGGTCGCGGCGGGCGAAGTCCTCCCAGGCCCTGGCGCTGCGGTGCCGGATCGTCCTGGCGTGTGCCGAACCCGGGGCGACGAACGCCGCCGTGGCGGCCGACCTCGGGGTGTCGCGGCCGACGGTGGGGAAGTGGCGCAGCCGTTTCCTGCAACGGCGTCTGGAGGGTCTGGCCGACCGGGACCGGCCGGGCCGGCCGCCGTCGATCGGCGCGGACCGGGTCGAGGAGGTGCTGGTGTCCACGCTGGAGGAGGCGCCCCCGGGTGCCACCCACTGGTCCCGCAGGTCGATGGCCGAGCGGACCGGGCTCTCGCGGTCGACAGTCGGGCGGATCTGGCGCCGATTCCACCTCATGCCGCACCGGGATCCGCCGTTCAACCTGTCGGCCGACCCGGTGTTCACGGCGAAGGTGGTCGACGTGGCCGGGTTGTATCTGAATCCGCCGGCCGGCGTGGTCGCGCTCGTGGTGCACGAGACGGCACGGATCCCGCCGGGACCGCC